>JACPNS010000008.1 GCA_016185345.1 Solirubrobacterales bacterium
GGGAAGCGACGCTCACACCTTCAGTCAGGTGAGCTTCAACCAGATAACGCGCCTTGTCCAAGGAGACCGCCTTCTCGAAAGGGGATGTCTCCTATGTCCTGACACATCTGTGGACGATGTGGTGAAATCACACACCTCCCTCTCCGTTCTCCGCGCGTGACCGCGCGAGCTGCGCGCGACGAGACAGCCTGTACCGGGTCACTGCTTCGGATTGGAAAGAAGCTGCATACGCTCTCTTCGTTCTGAAGGTTCAGCGATTCTGAGGGCGGCTTTTAGCGATGCCTAGAACCAGAATCCGACGCGCTCCCAATGCGGAGAAGACCCAACCGGAGACTGAAAATGAATGATGCAACTGGATTGCAGTGCCCAAACTGCGCAACTACGATGCTTGAGGTCGACCGGTCGGGGGTGTCAATCGATGCCTGCCCGACCTGCCGCGGCGTATGGCTCGACCGTGGTGAGCTCGACAAGATCCTCGCCCTTGAAAGCCAAGCAGCTGGCGACGATGATTTTCTCAGCGAAGTGCAGGGAAAGCGCGAGGACCACTCAGGCCGGGGTGGCGGTCGCGAGAGCGGCAGCCACGGCGGCAAACAGTCGGGCAAGCGTCGCAAGCGCGGGATGCTGGAAGACCTGTTCGATTTCGGCTAGGGAATTAGGCAGATCTCGAGCCTGCGCTTACTAGGGTTCCGAGCCGATGACGGTTCGCAACTTCCGCTATCTCGCCATTGCCGAGGCAATCAGTTTTCTGGTGCTGCTTGTCGGCTCGGGCCTGAAGCGAGCCGAAGTCACTGAACTGGGCGTGCAGATCATCGGTCCGGTGCACGGATTGCTCTTCGTGGCGTACGTGACCTTCGCAATCAACCTTCGCAAGCCTGCGGGCTGGAGCTACCAGGCGACTTTCTGGATCCTCGTCGGCGCGATGGTGCCGTTCGGCGGGTTCGTTGTGGACTGGTTGCTCGCACGAAATCACGCGGACGAGCTCGCCGCCACCTAGCGAGAATTGCGCAGCTCAGTCAGCGAGAACTGACTTCCGTTCGCCGTCTCTGCGGCGAGATAATTAGGTTGCTTGGTTACCCGTACGTACCGATCGGTGAGTCGACGGCAAGATTTGGTTCAAAAATGGCCCCTTTTTGACCCCCTCTGAAAATTTATTTTCGGCATCTGGGAACACAATTGTTCGTGTTTGGCCAGACGGCCAGCGACCACTACCGCAATCCGGCTCTGGCACCGGGAATGGCCCATTTGGGGCAGGGGTCTCAATAGGGAGCAAACTGGCTGACTGTACAGTTACTTAGCGTCCCTTATTGAACGCGTAGTCGATAGTGACCGCTACAAACCGCCTGTTACCGCCTTACAATCACGTTTAAGTGGTATTGACAAAAACTCGAACGGAATTTAGCTTTCGGTCGAGATAGTCAGCTTGCGGCGAGGTATCGGCTAACCCGCAAGATCAAATCGCAGCTCTGACAATTAGGAAATGTTCAGAGACGCGGGCCGCAAAAACTGAAAATCGAATTCACGGATCTGAGTTTTAGGGGGGTCTGAATTCCGCCAGCGAGTGCTCTTTCGCACCCGACGGCGCTCGGCACCCTTTCTGGCTCCTTGCGAGTGCTCCGCCCCATGGCAATCGCGTGCACCCCGGTCCACGAATACAGCGCCAAACGATGAGGATCAAGTTGAGTAGCACCGACATCACCAAGTCTGAATTGCAGCACGAACCTTCGCCGACCGAAGGCGTCCCGCTGGTGGACCTTGGGTCGCTGATGCTTTACGCAACGCGGAACACGACCGTGCTTCCGAACGTCGCGACCATCCGACTCTTCAAGGGCCACCTCACCGCCGACGAACTCCAGCGCGAGGCGCTGCGCATCTCATCCAACCCGTTCGGGCTGGGGCGCAAGCTCGAGATGCCGCGCGTTCCAGGCGCCCGCCCACTCTGGCGCGCGAACCCGATCCCGCCTGAGGTCCCGATCAATCCGGCGCTGCACACTCCAGAAGAAGTCGCCGCTTACTTCGAGGACGAGATGAGCGTCCGCCTCGACCCGCTCGAGGGCCGCGGTTGGCGCCTGGCCGCGGCGCCCTACGGCGAGGACACGCTCGTCACTCTTGGGATCAACCACCTTTACGGCAGCGGCCGCGACATCGTCATGTCGGTCTGGGGCGACGAGTCCTTCGTGCTCGACGAAGAGGGCCGCACTCAGTACCACGGCCAGATGGCCAACGGCAACTTCAGGCACAGCATTCGCGGCGAGGCCAAGGATCTTGCTTCGCGCATCCGTACCGGCGTGACCGGAATCGCCCGCCTCGGCAGCCAGGCCTTCACCAGCCCCGGCGAGCGCGAGCCGAACGGCGACGCGGCTACTGCGCGCCGCCCGCTCGACGCGCTGCTCGACAAGGACAAGAGCCGCGGCAAGCCGTCGCGCCAGCGCGTGCTTGCGCTTGCACGCGTAAACCTGAACGACTTTCGCGATGTCGCCAAAGAGCGTTCGGGCAGCGTGCTGGCTCTGCAGATCGCTGTCACGGCGAACCTCTTGCGCGAGGCGCGCAGGGCTCGTGGTGGACCGACGCACCGCCCTCTGCGCATCCTGATTCCGGTTGATCTTTCTGACCACGCGGACTCGCACGACCCGGCTGCAGGCCTTGGGCCAGTTGAACTGACCTCGGCCGGCGTCACGCTGCCCGGAGGCGGATCGACCCACGAGAACCTCTCGTTGGTTCGCGAGACCTGCGACCATGCCGTCGCCGAGGCTCGCGCCGAAGTTGCAGCGACTGGCCGCGTGCCGGTCGCCCCGGGGATGGTTGACGCGATGCGTCTGCTGCCCGACGCCTTGACCACTCGCGCAGTAGTGCACGTGCACTCGCGCTTTGACGGTGCCGCCTCAAACCTCGGCATCCAACACCCGAACGCAGCCGTGATTGGATCCCACACAGCGTTCGAGAGCTACATGGTCGCCTTCCCGCTCGGCAGCGACCTCGTGCTCACCATGACCAGCGTCGGCGACGAATTGGCAATCGGGGTCGTCGCAGACCCGAGCCGACTCGGTGCCGGTGCCCCGCTGCGCGAGCGTCTCGCAGAGGAACTCGCGGCCTGGGGCCTGGAGGCAAAGGTCCGGTGACTCCGCCGATCACGACAGACGCGGGGCTCCGCACCGCATCGTCGCCGCCGGTCATTCCGGGGGTCGAGCTGCCGCTGATCGAGTGGGGCAACCTGGCGCTGCGCGCAGGCCGGGTCGGCACCAACTATCCGCACATGGCCTGGCTGCAGCGCTTCGAGGGCAGCATTTCGATCGACGACCTGCAGGCCGAGGCCCGCCGCATCGGAACGAACCCGTATGCCTTCGGCCGCAGGCTGAAGAAGTCGCGCTACCCGGGCGGTCGCATGCGCTGGACCCAGTGCGAGAACGTCCCGCCCGTCGAGTTCAGCTCCGAGCCCATTGACGATTGGCGCGCCTGGGTTGACAGCGTGCTCGGCCGCCGCCTCGATCCCGAACGCGAGTACGGCTGGACGATGCTCGCCTGCGAGACCACTGACGGCGACACGATCGTGCTCGTGCTGATGCACCATCTCTTCGGCACTGCCCGCGGGATCATGGACGCCTGCTTCAACCCCGAGGTCCACGACCCATTGATGGGCTCGACGGGCTACACCTTCACCAAGGAGTACGACTACTCCCCGCGCGCAGAGCTACGTGGGATCCTCGATCGCATTCGGCTCGGGTTCGTCGGGCTCGGGATGGCATTGCGCGCGATCCCGCTCGCGATCAAGAAGGCGCGCACGGCGCCCAAGGCCGCAGCGCCCGGACTACCGACGCCACTTCGCGCAGCCCGCGGCGCCGATCCGACGCGGAAGGACCTCTCCCCCGATCGCGTTTACGCGTATTACCGCGCGCCCGCGGAACAGCTTGAAGCGGTCGCGGCCGAGTTCGGCGGGAGCTCCAACTCGCTGCTCACCGCGATCACGGCGAACATGATCCGTCGCGCGCGCATCGCGCGTGGTGGGCAGACCGACCGCAACATCCAGCTGGTGATCCCGATGGACATCCCGGACGAGCAGAAGCGCGAGAAGCTCGCAAACGTCGGGAAAGACCCCGGCGCCGAGGATCTGCTGATCACTGCGGCACTGGTGCTGCCCGGAGGCACGCCGGCGCACACCGAGCTCGGCCAGACCAAGGCACGCACCAAAGAGGCCTTCATCGCCGACTCGCAGACGCCGACCGCGATGCGCGGAGCGGCCGATGTCGCCCGTTTCTTTCCCGAGCGGCTCACTTACTTCTTCGCCGCGAAGGCGGCTACGGCGTTTGATGGTTGCGCCTCAAACGTCGGCGAGCTCCCGGAGAACTTTCGTTTTCTCGGCGAGCACGAGGCAGTCGAAACACAAATGATCGGGTTCCCGATCGGCAATGAGCTGATGAGTGCGCTGACGCGCAGTGGAGGCGACATTGCCATGACGTTCATGACCGATCCGGCCCGGATGGGCGAAAACAAGGACCTGCGCCAGTGGCTTGCTGAAGAGCTCGCCGCGTGGGGCATCAGCTAAGCCGGGGGGCAAAGCAAAATGAGCAAGAACACACTGGTCAAGCCGCTTGACGATCACTCGGAGATGTACGTGAGGGTCAGCCGTTCGAAGATCCACCCGCCTTGTTACGGCCTGGTGCGTTTCTTCGACGAGGAGATCACCGCGGACGAATTCGCCGAGCACACGCTCGCCCTTGCCCACAACCCGCACGGTCTCGGCCGCCGCGTCGAGAAGCCGCGCATCCCCGGCGCCCGCGCCCGTTGGGTGCCCTCCACAATCCCGCCATCGATCCGCATGGAGACCGAGCCGCACAGCCCGGAGCAGCTCTCAAGGCTGATCGACGCCGTCGCAAGCCAGCGCCCGGACCCGGCGCGCGACAGCGGATGGCGTCACGTCGCAGCCAGGACAGAAGACGGCGGAACGATGGTCATCACGTGGATGAACCACGCGTTCGGCGACGCCCGCAGCCTCTTCGAGACGATCCTCGGCGACCACACAGACGTGCGTGGCATGAACGATCTGATCGAGCAGATGGGCGCGCCGTCTGAGCAGGTGTCCAGGCCGCTCCTGTCTTCAACTCGTGATGAGCTTGGCGACGTCGCCAGCCGCGTCCGTCGCGGCATCAGCGGCAGCGCCCGGCTCAGCCGCGACGCGATGCTCTCGCCGCTCGGCGCCGGCCGTCGCGAAGAGCTAGCGCTGCTCGGCCCGGCAGTCGCCGCCATGCGCCGCCGCCCACGCACGGTCGGCACCCTGACCAGCCGCCGCACGGCCGCGATGGCGCGTATCGACCACGACCTCTGGCGCCGCACCTCGCGCGCGCACGGCGGATCGAGCAACACGCTGTTCATCGCGATCCTCGCGAACCTGATGCGCCAGGCGCGCCGCGCGCGTGGAGAGGCCCCGCTTGACCGCTTGCGCATCCTCATGCCGGTGGACATCGGGATGGCGCTCGACGCCATGAACGTGCCGATCGAGGAGCGCCCTACCGCGACAGTGATCGCTTCGCTGATCGATCTGCCGGGAGACCTCTACTACGGCGACCTCGGTGTTGTCAAAGACGCGATCAAGCAGGCGATTGACACCGCGCTTGCAGATGCGAACACAACCGGCGGATCAACGCGCCCAGCTGGCATCGTCGATGCGATGAGCCTGATGCCCAACGCAATCACCCACCGCATCGCCGCGCGCGTGCAGACTGGTTTCGACGGTGTTGCTTCGAATGTTGGCGAGATGCACATTCAGCAGAAGGCCGGCATCGCCGAGCACACCCCGACCGAGATGTACATGCTCGCCGCACCGATGCGCACGGACATTTCCGGAGTGTTCGCCTTCTACGACGGCACCTTGACGCTGTCGTTCATGGCCGACCCTTCAAAGCTTGGACCGGGCGGCGCCTTCGCCGACCGTGTGGCAACTGAACTCGAGAGATGGGACGTGACCGGCGATGTCTGGTGATCACCTGACCAACGCCTACGACCCCGCGCCCCCGCGCGGCGTCACCAAGGCGGACATAACGTTCGACACGCTCGACTGCACCGAGCAGATGACCGACCAGCTGCTCGGCGCGATGCACCGTGTGCTCGCGGCGCAGCGCCGTGTCACCTTCACGATCAAGACCGATGGCGCAGAGCTCGAAGGCGACGCCGAGTCGATCTTCACGCTCGCGACGCACCTGCACGCGCTGCCCGCCGACATCGGCATGCCGCGCGTGACGATGCAGCTGAAGATGCGCGACGAGGACCAGATTGGCCAGGTCCTGCCCGGCCCCGCTTCTTGGATCCCGCATCAGCCAAAGGCAAATGCGCCGCTCGCAGTTGAAGTCCGCGGCCTCACAAAGGTCTACGACAACGGCGAAGTCAAGGTTCGCGCTCTGCAGTGGATCGACCTCGAGATCCAGAAAGGCGAGTTCGTTGCCGTGATGGGGCCGTCGGGCTCGGGCAAGAGCACGCTGATGCACATTCTCGGCGCGCTCGAGACCCCGTCCTCGGGAGTGCTGCGCATTGGCAACACCGACTACGACTCACTTACAGACGCCGAGCAGACGCGCTTCCGCCGCGACCACATCGGCTTCGTCTTCCAGTTCTTCAACCTCTTCGGCACGCTGACCGCCGAAGAGAACGTGATGCTGCCCTCGCTGATCGCCGGCGAGAATGCAGATTCGCTGCGCGGCCGCGCACGCGAGCTTCTCTCGATGGTCAACCTCGACGAGCGCGCAGACCACCTGCCGTCGCAGCTTTCCGGCGGCGAGCAGCAGCGCGTTTCGGTCGCGCGTTCGTTGATGCGCGAACCCGAGCTGATCCTTGCCGACGAGCCGACCGGAAACCTCGACTCCAAGAACAGCGCCGCAGTGCTTGATCTTCTGACCCAACTGCAGCGCGAACAGGACCGCACGATCTTGATGGTCACTCACGATCCGGTCGCGGCCAGCCGCGCCTCGCGCGTCGTTTTCCTGCGCGACGGTAAGTTCGACGAGCAGGTCACCGGCGGCGACCCGAACCTGATCCTCGAGTACTTCGCCAAGCTCGGCACCAACCCGGACGAGTAGATCAGCCCGATGATCCTCGCCATGTCATGGCGGAGCGTGAAGGCCCACAAGCTCCGCAGTCTGCTCAACGCGCTCGGCATCGTGCTCGGCGTGGGGTTGATTTTCGCGGTCATCTCGCTTTCGACGACTTTGGTGAACACATTCGACAGCCTTTATTCATCGGTCTATGGCGAGACCGACTTGCTGGTCACGCCGCCGACGCTCGATGGCACGATCAAGCGCGACAAGCTCGCGGTCGTGCTGAAGGAACCGGCCGTGAAAGAGGCGAGCGCGAGCGTCGTGAGCGTTCTTTCCGTCATGCGCGACGGCAAGGCAGGCGTAAAGCAGACCGACCAGATCAACACTTCTGGCGTCGATCCGACCGCGCCCGACCTGACAGGCGCGAAGATCATCGAGGGCCGCAACATCCGCGCCGGCAACGACCTCACGATCGACAGCGAGTTCGCGCGGCGCAAGAAACTTGAGCCCGGTGACACGCTCCGGCTCGCAACCCCGGACGGCAAGAAGAAGTTCCGCGTCGTCGGGGTTCTCGAGTTCGGCAGCGGCGTGCAGTTCGGCGGCCAAGGCTTCGCGAACATCCCGATCAAGCGCGCCCGCAGCGTCTTTGACATCGACTCCGGATACAGCCAGATCGCCGTGAAGCTCGACCGCGACGCGAACGCAGCCGCGGTGCAGAAGCGGCTCGATCGCAGGCTCGGCAACAAGGTTGACGTGAAGACGCCGTCCGAGAAAGGCGACGAGGCCGCCTCGCAGATGCGCGCCTTCAACGTGATCCTCTACTTCTTCGCCGCGATGAGCCTGTTTGTCGGCGGCTATCTGATCCTCAACTCATTCAACATGACTGTCGCTCAGCGCATGCGCGAGATCGGCATGCTGCGCACGATCGGCGCTTCGCAGAGACAGATCGTTTCGATGATCCTCTTCGAGGCCGTACTGCTTGGACTGATCGGCTGCGCAGTGGGTCTGTTTGCGGGCATCGGCCTGACCAAGTTGATGACCGAGCTCGTCCAGGCCGTGAACGTGCCGATCGGTGACGTCACCTACCCGCCGCTCGCCTTCTTCCTTGCGCCGCTGATCGGCATGATCGCGACTGTGGTTGGCGCGCTGCGTCCGGCGATCAAGGCTGGCCGCGTTCCGGCAATTCGCGCGGTGGTTTCTGATCACCGAGCAGACAAGATCGAAAAACTCCCGCGCGTCGGCCTCGCCGCGATTGCCATCCCGATCGGACTGTGGGGCGTTTTCAAGCTGGCCTCCGCGAGCACGATTCCGGCGAGTACCGCCGCGATCGGAATCATCGGCATCATGCTGCTGCTCGCCGGCGTGATCGCGCTCGCGCCCGTGGTCATCCCACTCATCGTCAATGCTCTTTCTTCTGCGATCAAACTGGTCACGCCGATCGAGGGGCGCCTCGCTGCCGACCAGTCGCGCGCAAACCCCACGCGTTCTGCCGCAACTGCGTCGGGCCTGATGATCGGCGTCGCACTCGTCGCCGCGATCGGTAGCCTTGGCGCGAGTCTGATCGGCAGCATCTCCGACCAGCTCGACAAGCGCCTGCTCAACGACTTCACCGTTCAGCCCAACGACTTCCGTCAGGGCGGGATCGGCACGCGCACATCTATCTCGTCGAAGGCCCTCGATCGCATCGGCCAGATCGACGGCGTGAAGACCGCGACCGGCGTGCGCCTGCTGTACGTGCCGGGCGGGTTCAAGGGAAGCGACTTCCAGGCCTTCGGCTACGACCCCGACAAGCGCCGCCAGATCGTGCGCCAGGAATACAACGGCGTCTCAGCGGCAACGGTCATGCGCCGCCTCGATCGCGGGCAGGTCACCGTCGGCGGTCAGCTCAAGCGCGGGCGCAACCTCGAGGCCGGCGACAAGATCACTTTGACCGGTCAGGACGGCGATCAGAAGTACAAGGTCGCCGCAACCCTTGCGACGGCGTCCTTCGAAGACCAGGCGATCAGCATGTCCAACAAGACCTTCCGGGATCTCTACGGAATCAAGGGCTATTCGCAGGTGAACATCGTGGCCGAGGGCAACACGCCGGCGGCTCGCGCGTTGGTCGGCAAGCGCATCCGAAGTCTCTTGAAGGACGACTACCCCAACCTCGACTCGCTCTCGAATGCCGCGGTCAAGGACCAGGTCAAGGCCCAGACCAATCAAATCTTCTCGATCTTCTACGTGATCATGATGGTCGCGATTGCGGTGAGCCTGCTCGGCGTGGTGAACACGTTGTTGATCAGCGTGATCGAGCGAACACGCGAAACCGGTGTGCTCCGCGCGATCGGATCGGGCCAGTGGCAGGTTCGGCGAATTATCGGCGACGAGAGTGTGCTGCTCACGGTCGCCGGCGCGGTGCTCGGGCTGACGGTCGGGATGGCGATCGGTTGGGCATTCGTGCAGGGCGTGAGCCAAGGTCTTGACGGCGTGGTCTTCACGCCTCCGACTGGCGTGATCATCGCCGTCGCGCTCTCGAGCGTCATCCTTGGGCTGATCGCGGCGATTCTTCCTGCGCTGAAGGCCACGCGCATGAACATCATCGACGCGATCGGCTACGAGTAGAGCTGATGTCCGCGCTGCATGCGCAGGGCCTGACGCGGCGCTTCGGCGAGCGGACGGCCGTCGATGGCGTGAGCTTCTCGGTCGAGGCCGGAGAGTCTGTGGCGATCGTCGGTCCGAATGGCGCCGGCAAGACGACGCTGCTCTCGATGATCGCCGGGGTCCAGGATCCCGATGACGGTTCGCTCGAGACTCCGCCCGGTGGCGTCGGTTGGGTTCCCCAGCGCGCGGCCGTCTACGGAAAGCTGAGCGTGCGCGAAAACCTGGAGTTGTTTGCGACGTTCGAAGAAGTGCCCGATCGGGCCGCCGCCGTGGATCGCACGTTGGAGCGGATCGGCCTGACCGAACGCGCCGACGATCGAACCGAGGGCCTCTCGGGCGGCATGCGCCAGCGCGTGAGCATCGGGATAGGATTGATCGCCGATCCTCCAGTTCTGCTGCTGGACGAGCCGACCGCCGCGCTCGACCCGCTCCAGCGTGATCGACTCTGGAGATTGCTGAACGGGCTCGCCGCTGACGGGATTGCGGTCGTCTACTCCAGTCACTCGGCGAGCGAAGTGCAGAACCACGCCGACCGTGTGCTCGTGATGGACGGCGGCGAACTCGTCTACGACGGCCTCCCGTCTGAGATCGGCGAGGCCGCAGACTTCGAAGAGGCGTTTGTTGACTTCCTACGCGCGAGCCGAGCAGCCGGAGGCATCGAATGAAGTTTCGCGCGCTGCTTCGAAAAGACTTTCGCATGCTGCAGCGCTCGCCGTCGCTGACGATTCTGTTGGTGCTCTATCCCATCGTCGTGGCCGTCCTGATGGGCCTTGCGATCGGGCGTCCGCAGACCAAACCGACGATCGTCATTTCAAACCAGGTGCCCAAGGAAGAGCGCGTGGTCAAGCTCGGTGGATCGACCTTCAACCTCGACGAGCTGACCGGCGCGCTGTACGAGAATGTCGACGCGAAGACCGTTGACACCACGAACGAGGCAATCTCGGCGGTGAGGCGCGGTGACGCCGTGGCCGCGATCGTGATCCCGACGGACATCGTCGATCAGCTCACCTCTGGCACGAGTCAGGGCGAGATCAAGGTTATTTACGACTCGTCCAACGCGGTGCGCAAGTCCGCAGTTGAAACCACGATCAACGGCGTGCTCGCGGGAATCAACCGCGAGCTGACCAGCACGTTCCGAGATCAGACCTTGGAGATTCTCAACGCGCTCGTGAAGGGCGGCAAGTTCGATGGCCTGGGGCAGGGCGGATCGATTCTTGGCTTCGCGGACGGTAAGACTCTGCTTGACCGGATCGTCTCCTCGGCCCCGCCCAGGGATCGCGCTGACGTGCGCAGGCTTGCAACGACGATGGAGCTGTCCCAAGTCGGGATTGGCTTTGCCGACACGCTGCTCAAACGTATTGGCGAACCGATCAAGCTCGATCGCGAACCGATCGGGACGGTCTCTTCGATTCCCGCTCTCGCCGTGGCGGTGGCGGCATGCGTGTCGATGATGTTCGTCGCATTGCTGCTCGGGGCCGGCACGCTTGCGCTTGAGCAGGAGGACCGGATGCTCTCGCGGCTGCTGCGCGGATTGCTCTCGCGCACGACGGTTGTCGTCGAGAAGGTGACGCTCTCCGCAATCTGCGCGTCGCTGGTTGGATTGTTGATGCTTGCGGGATTCTCGATCTTCCTGAACATCCAATGGGACAGGTCCTTCATCTGGATCCCGGCGGTCGTGGCTGGCGCGGTTGGATTGTCGGCGGCCGGCGTCGCGATCGGTGCGCTGATGCGTGACGTGCGGGCTGCGTCGCTCGTCGCCTTCATGGTCGGGCTGCCGCTCGCCGCGGCCGCGCTCGTACCCAGCGATTCGGTGGGTACTGTGCTTGGCGCTGCGATCGCCGGCGTGTCTGCGCTCTTCCCATTCAAGCCTGCGTTCGACCTGCTGAGCGCGGGGCTGACGCCTGACGGCGAGCCGTTGCTACCGCTTCTGCACCTCGCCGTGCTCAGCGTCGTGTACGGCGCGATCGCCGTTGCAGCAGTGCGGCGCTACCAGTACGCGTAGCGCCCTCAGCCGCCCCGCACCTAACCTTGATCTAACTGATCCGGTTTTTATGGTATGTTCGTATTCTGGACTGAATCGATTGTCTAGATTGATTTGATCGGTTTACTTGTTTTCACCCATCACAGATAGAAATTCAGGAGGCGCGACTCATGTCGAGAACGCTCAAAATCATCATCAGTTCCATCGTCGCGTTTGTTGCAGCCGTCTCGGTCGCCGGTTGCGGTGGCGGAAGCGACGCTGGAACCAAGCTCGCGCTCGTCGCCTACTCAACCCCGCAAGAGGCCTACAAGAAACTCATCCCCGCCTTCCAAGCAACTACCGCGGGAACCGACGTTGATTTCAGCGAGTCGTACGGCGCGAGCGGCGAACAGTCGCGAGCGGTCGCCAACGGCCTGCCCGCTGACGTCGTCGAATTCAGCCACGTCGGCGACATGGAGCGTCTTGTAGAGAAGGGCACCGTCGCCAAGGACTGGGACACGGGCGAGTACAGGGGCATCGTCTCAGACAGTGTTGTGGTCTTCGCCGTCCGCAAGGGCAACCCGAAGAAGATCAAGAATTGGTCTGACCTGACCAGGCCCGGAGTCGAAGTGATCACCGCCAACGCAGTGGTCAGCGGCGGCGCGCGCTGGAACCTCATCGCAGCCTACGGCCAGGCAATCAAGTCCGGTGCCAGCCAGCGAGATGCACTCGGCTACGTCTCTGATCTGCTGAAGAATGTCCCGGTTCAGGACAAGTCAGCGCGTGAGGCGTTGCAGACCTTCTCAGGCGGCAAAGGCGACGTTCTGCTCACGTACGAGAACGAGGCGATCACAGCGAAGAACGCTGGACAGGATGTCGACTACGTGATCCCGCCCACGACAATCCTGATCGAGAACCCCGTCGCGGCAACCGCCAAGGCACCGAAACAGGCGCAGGCATTCGTGGATTATCTCTTCACCGATGAGGCGCAGAAGATCTTCGCCGAGGCCGGCTATCGCCCGGTCAACCAAGCGTTGCTCGACGAGACGAAGTTCCCGCAGCCCGACACTCTCCTGAACGTCGATGAGTTCGGCGGCTGGAGTCAGATCTCCGACTTCCTGTTCGATGAGAAGACCGGAAAAGTCACCGAGATAAACGAGAGTCTGGGCGTTGAGAACTCCGACTGATCAGTCGATCGTTTCGACGCAGGACCCGGCGGCGGGTAGCCTCGAGCGCGCCCGGCGTCGGCCGCTGCCTTCACCAGGAGCACTCGCCGGATTGGCGTTCGGCGGCGTGTTCCTGGCGGCAGTCATATTGCTGCCGCTGGCCGCGGTGGCGGCCGCTGCGTTTGAAGATGGCTTCGCGGAGTTCTTCCGGGCGATCACCAAGCCGCAATCGTGGGCGGCGCTTCGATTCACCTTGATTGCGTCTGCGGCGGTGACCCTGATCAATGCCGTGACCGGCACGCTGATGGCCTGGGTGCTCGTTCGCGACGATTTCCGCGGGAAGCGCCTTGTTAATGCCGCGATCGACCTTCCGTTTGCGCTGCCGACGATCGTTGCCGGCTTGACTCTGCTGGCGCTTTATGGCCCCAACGGGCCAACCCCGATCAACGTCGGCTTCACCCAGGCCGGCGTGGTGCTCGCGCTGCTCTTCGTGACGATGCCGTTCGTGGTGCGGTCAGTACAGCCTGTGCTGCTCGCTTTCGACCGGGAGATGGAGGACGCAGCCGCATCGCTCGGAGCCGGTGGCTGGATGACCTTCCGCCGAGTGATCTTCCCCAACCTGCGTGGCGCGATGTTCGCCGGCTGTGCGCTCAGCTTTGGCCGTGCGCTCGGCGAGTTCGGCAGCATCGTCCTGATCTCCGGCAACCTGCCGTTCAAGACCGAAGTCTCGAGCGTTTACATCTTCGGCCAGATCGAGAACGACAACCTTCAGGGGGCCGCAGCGGTTTCCGTCTTGCTGCTGCTCGCCGCCCTTCTCGTGATCGCGTCGATCGGGTTCATCTCGCGGATCGGAGATCACCGTGCCTGATCCGATCGAGTTCGAGCCACATGTCGACCTGCCATTCCGGGCAGCGCATCGCGGCGCCGTCGGAACTGGGCGCTCGGGCTTCGCGCTTCGCGCACTCGCGCTGCTCTACATCGCGCTGCTTCTAGGCGCACCAGTGGCCATGGTTTTCTACCGCGCGTTCGAGCCGGGCCTCGCCGCAATGTGGGAGAGCATCACCGAGCCGAACGCCCTGCGCGCCTTTTGGCTGACGATCATCTGCGTTGGCGTGGCGGTCCCCCTGAACACGATATTCGGCGTCACCACAGCGCTCTACATCGTGCGCGGTCGTGGTCGCCTGCGCCGCGTGCTTGACTCGATCATCGACCTACCGTTCGCGATCTCGCCGGTCGTCGTCGGTTTGGCGCTGATCCTCGTCTATGGCCAGAACGGCTGGTTCGGTGAGCAGCTCACGAGCGTCGGCCTCCAGGTGATCTTTTCGTTGCCAGGGATGATTCTCGCGACCACTTTCGTCAGCCTGCCGTTCGTCGCGCGTGAGGTCATTCCCGTTCTGCGCGAGATCGGCGACGAGCAGGAACAGGCCGCGCGCGTGCTCGGCGCGGGCGACTGGCAGACCTTCTGGCGCGTGACCCTGCCATCAATCCGATGGGGTGTCGGCTACGGAATCGTCCTCACCACCGCACGCGCACTCGGTGAGTTTGGCGCAGTTGCAGTGGTCAGCGGAAAGATCATCGGCGAGACCGAGACGGCGACACTGCTCGTTGAGAATCGATTCACCCAGTTCGACGTTGCTGGCGCTTATGCCGCATCCGTGGTGCTGGCAGTCGCCGCACTGATCGTGATTCTGTCGATGACGCTGCTGCAGCGTCGCACCAACACCGAAGAGCAGCTCGAACATGGCGATTGAAGTCAACCACGTGACCAAGCGATTCGGCGATTTCCACGCGCTGGATGACGTCAGCGTCTCTGTGCCCGACGGCTCTCTGACCGCGCTGCTCGGACCCAGCGGCGGCGGAAAGAGCACGCTTCTCCGCGTAATCGCCGGCCTGGAGATTCCCGATTCAGGGATCGTGCGGATCGCCGACGACGACGTCACGAACGTGGTGCCGCAGGATCGCGATGTCGGGTTCGTTTTCCAGCACTACGCGGCCTTCAAGCACTTGACAGTGCGCGACAACGTCGGCTTCGGGCTCACCATTCGCAAGCGCCCCAAGAAGCAGATCAGCGAGACCGTCGATGAGCTTCTGGACCTGGTGCAGCTCGATGGATTCGCCGGTCGCTACCCAGACCAGCTCTCGGGCGGACAGCGCCAGCGCATGGCATTGGCTCGTGCCCTCGCGGTGGAACCGCGGGTGCTCCTGCTCGACGAACCGTTCGGCGCTCTGGACGTGAAGGTGCGTCAGGACCTTCGTGACTGGTTGTTGCGCCTTCACGATGAGCGCCCGGTCACGACGATCATCGTCACGCACGATCGCGAAGAGGCGATGGAACTGGCGTCCCAGATCGTCGTCATCAACGGCGGCAGGGTCGAACAGACCGGATCGCCGGATGAGCTGTATGACGCCCCTGCGACTGAGTTTGTTGCTGGCTTCGTCGGTCCAGTCGTGGAGCTCAACGGCAATCTTGTCAGGCCACACGACATCGTCGTCAGCCACGACGCTGAACCTGGTTCGTCAGAGGCGCTGGTCGAACGCGTCGCGCGAGTTGGGTTTGAGGTACGCGTCAGTCTGGTACTCGATCACGTTGGTCCGCTGAGCGTTCTGCTCACTCGGCGCGAAGCCGACCATCTCGAATTGTCCGACGGCCAGATCGTCCACGTTCGCGCTGATCGCGACGAGTCACTCGTCAAGGCCCGGTGATCGAACCCGTAAACTGAACCTCTTCGACCGATCTGGTCGGCAAGGTGTTGAATAGGAAACGGCAAAGGGTCTTTCGTGAGGGTTTCGGCAAAGGTTGACTACGCGCTACGCGCATCCGTAGAGCTGGCCGCGCACGAGGGCGACGAGAGGCTCGTCACCTCTGAAGAGATCGCTGAGCGCCAAGGCATCCCGCACGCTTTTCTGACCAACATCCTTCAGTCGCTACGTCAGGCAGGGCTTGTGACGAGCAAACGCGGTCCGGTGGGCGGACACAAGCTCGCCAAGCCTGCAAGTGCGATCGTCGTGGCCGACGTGATCCGCGCGATCGACGGACCACTGGCAGGCGTTCAGGGCCAGCACCCTGAGGAGCTCGACTTCATCGGCTCAGCAAAGCCACTCCAGTCGGTCTGGATTGCCGTGCGCGCCAACCTTCGCGAGATCCTTGAGCACGTCACGCTGGAGGACGTTGCAAGCGACGACCTCCCGAAGATCGTCGACAAGCGTGCCGCGAACGAAGACGCCTGGGTCAGTCGCTGATCTTCTTCAGCCCGAGGCGCTTCGTCTGGCCAGCGTGAAGGAACTCGTTGTGCCGTTCTTATTGGCGCTGATCGGGTGAGATCGCCGAGATCACGTGAAAGGCGATCCCCCACGGATCGCTTGCCGCAAAGCCTCTTGTGACATCGACCGTCTCGACGCCAGTGTTATCGAGCCGGTCGCGTACTGCCGACACATCGTCTGAGGTCGGTAGCTCGATCGTCCAATACAGAAGCCCGGCAGCTTCCGGCGGAGCCGGTGGCGCGCCCTTTCCCTGCCAGATGTTGAAGGCGAGGTGATGGTGGTATCCGCCGGCGCTGACGAATGCGGCACTGGCCATGTAGGTGACGAGGTCAAACCCGAGCAGGTCGCGATAGAAGCCGAGGCCCTCGGCGATGTCGCCGACGTGCAGGTGGACGTGGCCGACCGTCGTTCCGGGGTCGGCGTCTGGCTCTGGCTCGCGGCCCGAGACAAGGTTGAAGAGCCTGCCCATGTCGAGCGGGTTTGGCGCAATCGACTCGACGTTTGAGAGATCGGGCCAGGTGTCCGTGGGATAATCCGAGGCGAGCTCAATGCCGTTGCCGTCTGGATCTGGCAGATAGATCGCCTCGGATATTCCGTGATCGGACGCGCCTTGGATCGGGGTCTCGCTGACCATGATGCGCTGCGCCGCGCGGGCAAGTTCGAGCTGGCTCGGGTAGAGCAGAGCCACGTGGTACAAGCCCGCGTGGCGGCTGACACTGCGCGCACCGGGAGTCTCGTGTAGGACGACCAGCTCATCGCCGCCGGCGGAGAGGCCGGCCTCGGCCTCGTCGCGGCGGGCGAGCTGGAGCCCGAGCACGTCGGTGTAGAACGCGATTGAGCGGTCGAGCTCGGAGACCTTCAGGTGGGCAGCGCCCAGCCTGAGGCCGTCCGGTAGCTCGCCGCGCCGCTCGCCCTGAAGGCCAGAGAAGCCTTCAGCCATTTACGAAACCAGCTTCGCGCTGAGCGTTATCTCGGGGACATTGGCTAGCGCGCGCGAGATGATGCAGTTCTGCTTTGCGTTCTCGGCGTGCTCGATGAAGTGCGCCTCGTCGATGTCTGGGATCGTGGCTTCGGTCTCGATCTCAAGCTTGGCGACCGTCGGCAATCCGTCGATCTGACGGATCGAGGCGCTCACGGTGGTCGCGACGCCGACCGGCTCGTGGTCGTGCTGGAAGAGTTCGTTGTTCAAAGCCATCGTGAAGCAGGCAGCGTGCGCGGCGGCGATCAGCTCTTCGGGATTTGTGCCGCCCGCTTCTTCTTCGAAGCGGGAGGAGAATGAGTACGGACCGCTGAGTCCGTTCTCACCGACCGTGACCTTGCCGACGCCTTCTTTGAGCGTGCCATTCCATTGCGCCTTGCCAATACGTGCTGCCATTTGAAAAGTTCCTTTGAAAGAGGTTCGTTGCGTTTGAGCATTCTTCCAAAGCGACGCGCGCGGCAGTCCGGGCGGTGGGGGGTAAACATTTGCGCCCAGGGTCTTAACGCCCTACGACTTGGTCCACTTCACGGTTCGTGGACATCGCCGCCGCCCGCATCTTCCTCAGCCAAGCCGACCACGACGAGTTTCTGGACGAGCTATCGAAGCCACCTTCGCCTGGCGGACCCTCGGCGGCCGCGAGGGATACATCGACTTCTTCAACGATTCTGTTCGAATCCGCGAAGCGCGCCGAGCTGCCCGAGGCCGCCTTGGCGAGTGACAGACTGGTCGCATGCTGCGAACCAGCCCCGTCCCCGCCGAAACACTGCTCGACCACGTGCAGCCCAGCGCCGATCTGATCGTTCCCCTCGCCTGCGGTGAGCCGACGGCACTGATCGATGCGCTCGAAGCTGGAAACGAACGCCTCGCTGGCGTGCGGATCCACCAGATGCACGCGTTGCATGACCGCCGCTACCTCGCCGGCGAATATGGCGACCGGCTACGCCACGTCAGCTACTTCCTTTCGCCGGTCACGCGCAAGCATTACTGGGAGGGCAATGTCGATCTCGTCCCGGCGAACTTCTCGGAGATGCCGCAGACACTGCGCCGCACGGCCTCAAACCCAATTGTGCTCGCGGCCGCAAGCACGCCGGATGATCGTGGCTTCTTCACGCTTGGAACCAACGCCGACTACGTCGCCCCGCTGATCGGAAAGGTGCCGTTCTTCCTCGAGGTCACTCCCCACATGCCGCGTACGTTCGGGCTGAACGAGATCCACGAATCACAGCTGATCGGTTGGTGTGAGTCCGACCGACCGCTTCCGGAGGTTCAGGGCGCCGCGCAGAGCTCACTCGATGAGAAGATCGCCGAACTCATCGCGCCTGAGATCCCCGACGGTGCCACGCTGCAGGTCGGAATCGGCGGTGTACCCAACGCGTTAATGTCGACTCTGAAAGATCACCGCGAGCTGGGGATCCACACGGAGCTGATCTCAGACGGCATCGTCGAGCTCGTAAAATGCGGGGTGATTACCGGCACGCAGAAACAATGGCGGCCAAACAAGCTCGTCGGAACCTTCTGCATGGGCACTCGCGATCTTTACGACTGGCTCGACAGGAATCACGCTGTGGACATGATTCCGGTGCACATGGTCAACGACCCCAGGATGATCGCCAGGGAGCCAGACTTCGCTGCGATCAACGCGACGGCCGAAGTGGATCTTTTCGGGCAGTGCGCTTCAGAGACGATCGGCGGAAAGTACTGGTCATCGAGCGGCGGCCAGGCCGATTTTTCGCGCGGCGCGATGTTCGCCGAGCGCGGCAAGGCGTTCATGGTGCTGCATTCAACCACGAAAGACGGCCAGAGCAAAATCCGGGCGCGACTGACCGAGGGGGCAGTTGTCACCACCGGCAAGAACACCGTCGACCACATCGTCACCGAGTACGGCATCGCCCGCATGCGCGGGCGCACGATCGCCGAGCGGGCCTACGCCCTGATCGAGATCGCTCACCCGGACCACCGCGAACAGCTCGAACGCGAAGCATTCGCCAACGGGCTGCTGCACTGATCTTCCTGCACTAACCTATGCCGCTGCGCGCCCGTAGCTCAGCTGGATAGAGCGTCGGTCTACGGAACCGAAGGTCAGAGGTTCGAATCCTCTCGGGCGCACTTATCTCCAACGCTTGATCCCAGCCAGCACGAGACCGTCAAGATCAAGTAGTACAAATGTCGCCATGGACATCGTTATCGCAGGCGGTCACGGGCAGATCGCACTCAAGCTGGAGCAGCTCCTAACTGACGCTGGGCATCAGGTTCGCGGGCTGATCAGAAACCCTGACCACGTTGCCGACGTGGAGGCCACAGGTGCCGAAGCCCTCATTGCAGACCTTGAAGCGCAAAGCACGTTCGCGCTCGCGGACCTCATCGCAGACGCCGACGCGATCGTATTCGCTGCCGGAGCTGGTCCCGGAAGCGGACCTGAACGCAAAACGACCGTGGATTACGAGGGGGCGGCGAAGCTGATCGATGTCGCGGTAGCGAACTCGATCCCTCGTTTCGTGATGATCTCAACTGTCGGGGCGGACCGCGAGGCCGAGGACGATGGAGGCTTTGGGACTTACCTGCGCGCCAAGGGCCAGGCCGACTCCGACCTCACTCAGAGCGAGCTCGATTACACGATCGTCCGCCCTGGGCCCTTGACGGACGACCCAGGAACGGCCGAGATCACGCTCGGCGGGGATATTGAGCCCGGTCCAGTCACACGAGATGACGTCGCGGCAACGATTGCCGCCGTCCTTGACGCAGACAGCACTATTGGTCTGACCGTGGATCTCCGCGGCGGCGGCCTTCCGATCGCCGAAGCGATCTCCCAGCTCTGAGCGTGCCTACGACCCGGCTTCGGGCTCTCTCAGCAGTTCGCGCGCAGCCTCTGCGTCACGCGGGTGCACCAGGACTTCTTGCGGCCCCCAATTGCTGATTCCATCTCCGATGCCGGCCGCTCGGCTACTCGCGCGTGAGATGCATTTGATCCCCTCGGAGCGCAACACCGAGAGCGGCAGCTCGACCGCTGCCTGATTCGGGGCGACCTGCACCACAACCAATTCGTTTGAATCGCTCATACTCGCCCACTCTAATGGTTAAACGCGAAGGGCCGGCGTCGCTGCCAGCCCTTCGCGTTTTCGGCGGGGAACCGAAGACTCCGTCGTTCAGCCTCCGACGAGCGGAGTCACGGCCGTGCATGGAGGCCAAGGGACCCTCACGTACCACGGCGTTCCGAGCGCTTCACGCACGTACCAGATCGCGCGCTGGTCGTACGAGATCGAGAGGTGTTCACTGAGGTCGATCGCGCAACCATCCTGGACTTCGATGTTCGTGACGTTCGGTCCGGATAGGTAGCCGTTGGTGTACGGGGTGACGACTTCGTCGTATTTGGTGACGATGTTTGTGTACTTGACTGCCGGGGACGTTCCGCCGCCGGCATTGAGCTGCGTGAGCGCCGCAGAACCGACGACCTGGTCCTGACAAGACGCGCACCACGAGTACACGAACGTGTTCGCGAGGCCAGGGACGATGTCAGCGAGCCCGGCGATGCCGGAAAGCGTCGTGCCCTTGTTGGTTGCCGCGAGCGCGACGAGTTTGTTGACCTTGCTGGCGCCACCGAGGAACTGGATGTACCAGCGCGGCATCATTCCGCCCTGCGAGTGGCCGACGAGATCGACCTTGGACTTGCAAGTGGATGCCAGAACCTTGTCCACGAACGCGCTTAACTCGGCCGCCGAGGAACTCACCTTTGCGAGGCCGTCGAACTGGCCCGCGGTGAACGACCCGGCTCCGTAATTGAATGTGTAAACGCAATAACCGTCGTTCTTCAACTGCGGTGAGATCGCGTTGAAGTTGCTGCGTTGATTCGAGCGAATGCTCAAGGCAACGGCCGAAGTCATCACTGATGCCGGAATCGAAGGGCTCACGATGACGGCAGTCGCTGAGCGTGCTGACGTCTCGATCGCGACCGTATATCGCTACTTCGCAGATCGCGACGAGCTGGCAGCGGAATTCCTTGATGGTGAGATGGAGACGATGAACCAGTCAGTTGCGCAAGCTCTTTTTGCGCTTGAGGTGGTATCGATCCGGGCGATCGTCGAGACCGCGATGTTCGCGCACCTGCGGCACCACCAGGCTCACCCCGAGGCCGCCAGAGCCTGGTTTCTTACCCCGCGCGCCAAGGTCGTTCATGAGCATGTCAAGCGTCAGGATGACCAATTGGGCCAGTGGCTTCGAGACTTGACGCGGGCCGCAAACATGGTTGTTGAAGATGCGCCGGCAAACGGCGAGGTTCTGCTGACCGAGCTCGGCGACCGTACTTTTGAATGGATCTTCAATCAGCAGTTGAGCAAGCAGGAACAGGACGAGTTCGTAGGCCGATTCGTCGACATGGTCGCCTCCTACCTCGAACGCTTCGCCACACCTGCCGGGCTGGATGGGATAAGCGCCGCAGAATTCGCCGCGGCGGTAACCGCTGCAGCCGAGCGGGCGGCCGCAAACGGCTCTAAAAGCTGAACACCGTCGCGTCCTGCTCGCCGATCCATTCCATCATCTGTGCCGTTCCGGCGGGGACTGCGGCATCAACCAGTTCATCTGAATCCAGATGCCGCGCACGCAGGCACATCGGACAGACGTAGATCTCGATGCCAGCGCGAGTGAGTTGCTTGAACAGCTTGTCCAACGAGGGGCAGCCCTCGCAGGGGATCTCGCCCTCGAGCGCGCCCGGGTACATCGTGAGCACCGCCTCGAGTGAGACGAAGAGCAGGGTGCGCTTGCCGCTGGCGAGCGCCGACTCTGCCGCGAACATCGCAAGCATGACGCGCTCGGGGTTCTCTTCGATGCCGGTCGCAAGATTGACCACCACTGGACGACGAGTGTCGGACTTGTCGGATTGCTCGATGGCGCATTCCGTTGCAGCTGCAGTGCTCATGCGAATCACCGTATCACAACTTTACAGTTGTGTAGCTGTTTATGAAGTTCGGGGTTCGTCTCCCCGCCTCGTGGCGTTCCATCAGAATGCCCTGGCGCCTTCGGTCTCTCACGTGATCATGCATACTCAGACATTCGTAAAGGTCCGCCTCCGAGACCACGTAAGGAGCCACCAAGGATGCCCGCGACCAACAAGGCCACACATTCCGAGCCCGAGCTGACACCCAAGCCGCTCGATCCCGAGTCCCTGAGGCTTTTGGACGCCTACTGGCGCGCGGCGAATTACCTCTCGGTCGGGCAGATATATCTGCTCGACAATCCGCTGCTTCGTGAGCCGCTGCGCATCGAGCACGTCAAGCCGCGCCTGCTCGGTCACTGGGGCACGACCCCGGGACTGAACTTCATCTACGCCCACATGAATCGGGTGATCCGCGCCGGTGACTTGAACGCCATGTACGTCACCGGGCCGGGCCACGGCGGGCCGGGCCTGGTGGCCAACACCTACCTCGAGGGCACGTACTCGGAGGTCTACCCGGGCATAGGGCAGGATGAAGAGGGGCTGCGCCGACTGTTCAGGCAGTTCTCCTTCCCCGGCGGAATCCCCAGTCACGTCGCACCCGAGACGCCGGGCTCTATTCACGAGGGCGGCGAGTTGGGCTACGCACTCGCGCACGCCTATGGGGCCGCGTTTGACAACCCCGACCTCCTGGTGTGCTGCGTCATCGGTGATGGCGAGGCCGAGACGGGGCCACTCGCCGCGAGCTGGCACTCAAACAAGTTCCTCGATCCAGCGCGCGACGGCGCGGTGCTTCCAGTGCTGCATCTCAACGGCTACAAGATCGCCAGCCCGACCGTGCTCGCCCGGATCCCGCAGGAAGAGCTGCAATCTTTGCTCGAGGGCTACGGGCACAGGCCGTATTTTGTCGAGGGCGAGAACCCCGAAGAGGTGCATCAGCGTATGGCATCCGTAATGGACGCAGTCATCGAGGAGATCTCTGAGATCCAACGCGGCGCCCGCAACGGCGTTGCAGACCGACCGCGCTGGCCGATGATCGTGCTGCGGACACCCAAGGGCTGGACAGGCCCCAAGGAGGTCGACGGTAAGCCGGCGGAGGGCTCTTTCCGCTCTCACCAGGTGCCGCTGACCGACCTGGCGAACAACCCGGAGCACCTCGCTCAGCTGGAAGCGTGGTTGCGCTCATACGCACCCGACGAGCTCTTCGATGAGGCGGGCACGCTGCGCCCGGAAATCGCGGCGATCGCTCCTCGCGGAAATGCGCGGATGGGCGCCAATCCCCACGCCAACGGGGGCACCCTGTTGCGCGATCTGGAACTGCCCGACTACCGCGACAACGCGGTCGACGTGCCGTCGCCGGCGACCTCGAGCAGCGAGGCAACGCGAGTGTTGGGCACATGGCTGCGCGACATCATCAAGGCCAACCCCGACAGCTTTCGGCTCGTCGGGCCCGACGAGACGGCATCCAACCGTCTGGGGTCGGTCTTCGAGGTCACGAATCGTGCCTGGAACGCGGAGACCCGCGACGATGACGACCACCTCGCGCCAGATGGACGGGTGATGGAGGTCTTGAGCGAGCACATGTGCCAGGGGTGGCTGGAGGGGTATCTGCTCACGGGCCGCCACGGGCTCTTCAGTTGCTACGAGGCCTTCATTCACATCATCGATTCGATGTTCAATCAACACGCCAAGTGGCTGAAGGTCACCCGCGAGATCCCGTGGCGGCAGCCGGTCGCGTCACTGAATTATCTGTTGACCTCGCACGTGTGGCGACAGGATCACAACGGCTTCTCCCACCAGGATCCGGGCTTCATCGACCATGTGGTCAACAAGAAGGCCGAGGTGATCCGCATATACCTGCCGCCGGACGCGAACTGCCTGTTGTCGGTGGCCGACCATTGCCTGCGCAGCCGCCACTACGTCAACGTGATCGTGGCCGGCAAACAGCCGGCGCTTGACTACCTCACAATCGAGGAGGCGGCCGCGCACTGCGCCCGTGGCCTGGGGATCTGGGAGTGGGCCAGCAACGATGACGGCGGCGAGCCGGACATCGTGATGGCTTGCGCCGGAGATATCCCCACGCTCGAAACGGTCGCCGCCACCGCACTGCTGCGCCAGCACCTGCCGAAGCTGCGAATCAGGGTTGTCAACGTCGTGGACCTGATGCGCCTACAGCCCGAAAGCCAACATCCGCATGGCCTTTCAGACCGCGATTTCGACGCGCTGTTCACCGCGAGCAGTCCGGTGATCTTCGCCTACCACGGCTACGCCTCCCTGATCCATCGCCTCACGTACCAGCGAACCAACCATCACAACATACACGTGCGCGGCTACAAGGAGGAGGGGACAACCACCACGCCGTTCGACATCCTGATGCTGAACGACGTGGACCGCTTTCGTCTCGTGATCGACGTGATCGACCGGGTGCCCGGACTTGGCGAGCAAGCGGCCGGGTTGCGGCAGGCAATGGTCGACGAGCGACTGCGCCACCGCGCGTACACACGCGAGGTCGGCGACGACATGCCCGACGTACGCGACTGGACGTGGCCCACCGACGACAAGCACCCGGCGCACGACGCAGGCCACGGACACGGCAGCGCTGTCTGACCGATGCGGGTCCTTACCGTCAACGTGGGCTCCAGCAGCCTCAAGCTACGCCTCCTCGACCAGGCAGACGCCACCCAGGTAGAGCGAGAGCTGGCGGCGCCAGACTCGCGGATCGATGAGGACGAACTGCGATCCGCCCTCGTGGACGGGCTCGAACAAGCTGATGCAGTGGGCCATCGCATCGTCCATGGCGGCGAGCGCTTCCGCTCCGCGGTTCGTGTCGATGCCGAAGTCGTCGACGCCCTCTATGAACTCGTCGATCTCGCGCCGTTGCACCAGCCAATGGCACTCACTACCCTGGAGCTCGTCTCGAGGCTGCTCCCTGACCTGCCAGCGGTCGCCTGCTTTGACACCGCCTTCCACTCCACGCTGCCGGCGAGCGCGTCGACGTACGCCGTGCCCCGGGCATGGCGCGAGCGCTGGGGCGTGCGTCGCTACGGCTTTCACGGGCTCTCGCATGCCTACGCATCACGTCGTGCATGCGAGCTGCTCGACTTGCCAATCGAGGAGCAACGGGTCGTCACCTGCCATCTCGGCTCGGGGGCGTCGCTTGCCGCCGTGCAGGGCGGTCGCTCAGTCGATACCACGATGGGATTCACGCCGCTCGACGGCCTGGTGATGGCGACGCGCTGCGGGAGCATCGATCCCGGGCTGTTGTTGTGGCTGCTGAACAGCGACCGGATCGGCGTGAGTGAGCTCGGCGACGCGCTTGAACACGAGGCCGGCCTGATGGGGCTCGCCGGCACCGCGGACATGCGCGAGATTGTCACCAGGGCCCAACGAAATGCAGGCGACGCGCGCCTGGCGCTGGATGTCTACGTCCACCGCCTGCGTGCTGGCATCGCCGCTATGGCCGCCGCACTGAGCGGCCTCGACGTTCTTGTCTTCACTGGCGGCGTGGGCGCGAACGCCCCCGACGTACGCGCGGCAGCAGTCAAGGGCCTGGAGATGCTTGGTGTCACAATCGACCCGGCGATCAACGCGGCCGCGTACGACGACAGCATCGTCAGCCCGCAAGGCGCGACGGTTGCGACGGTCGTCGTCAACGCGCGCGAGGATCTGGAGATTGCCCGCCAGGTTCGCTGCGCGTTGAGTGTGATCGAGCCGGCCGGATGACCCGCCGGTTGCGACTCCCCAGCGCGACCCTCGACAGGGACGAGCATGCATCAGGACTCATAAGGAAGCTTGAGCCATGACGGCGCAGCACGATCCCTGGGCGCACAGCGAGACGGTCTGGTCCTCCGACTTCGCCGCAACGTCAGAGTCCTTGCTCGCACTGAGCAACGGCTACCTGGGTGTGCGCGGGACTCTCGACGAGGGCTCCCCGGCGGCAGTTCCGGGCACTTATCTCAACGGATGTTTCGAGTCATTCAAGATCCCCTACGCCGAGCGCGGGTATGCAGATCCCGAGTTCGACCAGAGGCTCATCGATGTGACCGACGGCACCCGTATCCGGCTCATCGTCGAGGGCGAACCCCTGGATGTGCGGACCGGGACGGTGCTCGAGCACAGGCGCGATCTTGACCTGCGCTCCGGACAACTTGTGCGCTCGCTGCGGTGGCAGTCGCCGGCCGGACACGAGATCGTGCTGCGCACCCGTCGGATCGTTTCGCTGAAGTTTCGAGAGCTGGCCGCGATCGAATACGAACTTGAGGCTGCGGGCCCGCTGCGCGTCACCGTGCACTCTGAGTTGACCACCGAGGTCGTCGGTCCCGGGGACTCAGCCGACCCGCGCGCAGGCGGCGGGCTGTCTGCAGACGCGCTCGTCAGCCGGCTGGCAACCCATGACGGCAGCCGCGCGTTGCTTGTGCACGAAACACGAGCCAGCGGGCAGGTCGTTGCGGTGGGCATGGACAACGTTCTGGCCGCCGCGCCAGCTCACGAAACGACGGTTCAAGCAGCGGGATCGCTCGCGCGCTGGACGCTGAGCACAACGGTCAAGCCGGGCGAGCCCCTGCGCTTTGTGAAGATGCTTGCCTACCACTGGGCCCCCGGAGGAGATCCCGCCCACTTGGCCGCTGACACGCAAACGAGCTTGGATCACGCGTGTGCGTTGGGCTTCGAGGCCCTGGTCAGAGGCCAGCGCGAAGCCCTCGACGAAGTCTGGGCACACGCAGACATCGAGCTCGACGGCGACCCGGAGATCCAGCACGCGCTGCGATACGCGCTCTTTCAGCTGCACCAGAACACGGCCCGGGCGAGAGGCCATGCGATCCCCGCCAAGGGACTGACCGGCGCTGGCTACAACGGCCACACGTTCTGGGACACCGAGATATTCCTGCTGCCCGTGCTGACCTACTGCACACCGCATCACGTCGAGGCAGCTCTTCGTTGGCGCGCCTCTACGCTGCCCGCGGCCCAGGCGAAGGCTCGGCGGCTCGGATTGCGAGGTGCAGCGTTTCCGTGGCGCACGATCACGGGTGAAGAGTGCTCGGGTTACATGCCGGCCGGCATCGCGGCCTTTCATGTCAACGCCGATATCGCCCACGCCGTCACGCGTTACGTGGCTTGCACGGGCGACGAGCAGTTCGATCGCGAGATTTGCGCGCCGGTGCTTGTGGAGACCGCGCGGCTCTGGGCCAGCCTCGGGTATCACGACACGCGGCGCGGCGGGCGTTTCTCCATCGATGGAGTGACCGGGCCCGACGAGTACTCCGTGCTCGTGGACAACAACCTCTACACCAACCTCATGGCCCAGGCCAATCTGCGAGCCGCCATCGACGCCGTCGAACGCTACGGACGCGAGGCGCTCGAAGTCTCGCCCGATGAAGTTGCGGCTTGGCGACAGGCCGCCGACTTGATGACGTTCCCCCGCGATGCCGAACTGGGCGTCGACCTGCAGGATGAGGACTTCGCGCGCCGGGAACCGTTTGACTTCGAGGCCGCGCTGCCCGAGGAGTATCCGCTGCTGCTGAGCGTTCCCTACTTCCAGATCTACCGCCACCAGGTCGTGAAACAGCCCGACCTCGTGCTGGCGATGGTCATGTACCCCGATGCTTTCACGGCCGAGCAAAAGCGCCGCAACTTCGCCTATTACGAAGCGCTGACGGTACGTGACTCCTCC
Organism: Solirubrobacterales bacterium; assembly: GCA_016185345.1. Classification (GTDB taxonomy): domain Bacteria; phylum Actinomycetota; class Thermoleophilia; order Solirubrobacterales; family JACPNS01; genus JACPNS01. Next base: position 27,624 of record JACPNS010000008.1, read on the forward strand.
CTGGCCGCCGGCACTCAGGCGGTCATCGCCGCCGAACTCGGCGACGTTCAACTCGCCTACGACTATTTGGCGGAGGCAGCACTGCTGGACCACCACGACCTTGCCCGCAACACCGGCCACGGCCTCCACCTCGCGGCCCTGGCCGGCGGCATCACGGCCGTCATTGCAGGGCTTGGCGGAGCCCGCGAGCGCGATGGGCGGCTGTCGTTTTGTCCCCGGCTTCCCGATCAGCTGAGTCGAATCGCGTTCCCGTTTGCCTTCCAAGGACGAGTCCTGCGCGTCGAGATCGCGTCCAGCCATGCCAGCTACGAGCTGCTGGACGGCGCTCCGCTACAGATCGAGCACTGGGGCGTTCCGCTGCTTCTCGACTCGAAACAGTGCGCCGTCGAACCGATACCACCTGCCCCTACGGCCGCACCGTTCCGTCAGCCGACAGGCAGGGCGCCAGGCCGCAGGCAACGGCACGGACAGGCGGCGGCACGCCAGCTGTGACCGATTCGCGGCGCTCGCAGCTACGCGACTTCGTAGCCAGCGGCGTCGATGGCGGCGCGAATTGCATCGTCATCCAACTGCTCTCCGGCAACGCTGACGCGCTTGGTGTCGAGGTCAACCTCGACGGCGGTGACACCGGTCACCTTTTCGACTGCGGTCGTGACGGAGGCACGGCAATGGCCGCAGGACATGCCGGGAACGGTATAGGTCTTCTGGTCGGCGATCTCACTCATGGGTTTTCCTTTTTTGGATTGTTGGGCATTGGTCGGAACGACGGTTTTCGCCTCAGGTGGCTGGGGCAGGGCGATCATGTCAGCGTCGGCGCCCCGTCGTGACCGTCCCGGGAGCTCACGGCTCGACGGAGGACGAGTCCGACTGTGGCGGCGAGCGCGACGACCCACACGATCGATATAGCCAGAGCGCCAGCGGCGTGGAAACTGGGCGAGAACCCGCCGTCGACCATCATCCGGCCGGGCCCGTAACCGGGCAGAAACGTGGCCCATGTGCGCGGTGTTCCGCTCCCGAACATGGGATTCTGGGATATGCCTAAATCTGCCATGACCAAAAAGAGCATCAGGTAAGTCGCGCTGAGCTTGTCGAGCAGCGCACCGGCGAGCGCGCCGAGCGCTGCAAAGATGAGACCCACGAACAGTGCACCCAGCGCGAAGGGTATCCAGGATGCGGGTGTGAAGTTCGCGGCGGTGATCCCCATCGAGACGACGACCACGAGGGCCGTGGCGGCAGCCAGCACGTTGAGCCGGGCGATCACTGTCTCGCCCGGGCGGAAGCCGGCGACGACCAGCCGTCGATCGCCCTGCAGCGCTGACTGCATCACGAAGACACCGCACAACGAGGCGACGAAGGCGATGGCGTCGCCTGCCATCACCGCGCCGTGAAGCTCCTTCAAGGTGACTGTTACCGAGATCTCGCCGGGGAGTCCGATTCGCCGCGGTGTCTCCAAGGTCGTGGCGATCGCGAAGGTGATGACGTAGGACGGGACGATGACGAGCAGCAGCAACAGCAGCGGCCGGCGGCGCTGGTCGGTGAACGCCATCGCGGTCGCCATCGATGTGCGCGCCGCCATCATCAGATCCTCGCACGGGCGGTGAACCAAAAAGCCGTGAGCGCCACGCCCAGGGCTCCGAACCCGATCAGCGCGACCGCGATCCAGTCGCCGGCCGGCGAGCCCTGTCCGCCCCCGGCTGCGATCAGCAGCTCGGCCGACTTGCGTGAAGGAGTCAGAGCGGCAAACAACCCGCTGCCATCGGTCATCGCCGGACCGGCAAACGTGTCCACGCTGAAGACGAGGATCACCAGGAGCGATCCTTCCAGCGGGCCAGCGACGAACGCACCGACCAGTGCACCGACACCGATGTAGATCATCGCGAAGCCGAGGATCGCCACTGCTGCGTGAAAGGGGTGAGCGATGCCTGCGCGTAACGCCAGGGTCAGGAATGCCATCGCACTGACGACGATCGCGAGGCTCAGCGCGGCGACGATGCGGGCGAGCGCCACTCGGGCCGCTCCTAGCCCTGCGAGGGCCAGGCGGCGGTCCGCCCCGCGGGAGGAGACCACTTCGAAGAAGGCAAGCGACCCGGACAGGAACGCGGCGCCCCAGCCCGCGCTGATCGAAATAGCTGCCTGTCCGGCGAGCTTTCCGCCCAGGGCTGCCGAAAAGTCGCCGAGCACGCTCGCGAAGATCAGCACGAAGAACACGGGGATCGCGACCAGCAGGATAAGCGTCAGCCGTGTCCGCAGGTGTTCGAGGACAAAGCTCGGCCCAAGCACAGTCAGGGCGCTCATTCCTGCGCCGTCCTGCCTTCGCGCAGCGTGTAAATGCGATCGAGGCGCTCGCGCTCGGCCAGCAGGTGGGAGACGATCAGAATGCCCATCCCGGCGTCGCGGCGCCGTTCGGACATCTCCCAGAACCGCAAGTAGGTCTCCCAATCAAAACCCGAGTAGGGCTCGTCGAGCAGCAGGAGCTGCGGGTCGTGCATCAACGCCAGGCCAAGGTTGAGTTTTTGGCGAGTACCGCCCGAAAGCCGCTCGACGCGATAGTCGCGATAGCGCTCGAACTGCAACTCCTGCAGCATCTCGCCGACGGCGCGCCTTCGAGCGGCGTCGTCCATTCCGTACGCTCGGGCGAACAGCGCAAAATGCTCGTCGACGGTCAATTTGTCCCACAGCATTGGCAGTTGCGGGCAGTAGCCAAGGCGATTTGGGACTTCCACGTTCCCGCTGTCCCGACCCAGTAGCCCGACGATGATCTGCAACAAAGTGCTCTTTCCCGAGCCGTTCTCGCCGACCAAACCGACCAACTCGCCCGCCTTCACGTCCAGCGTCGCCCCATTGAGAACCGGGACCGGGTGGCGCCGCGGCCAGATCCCACGGTGGAAAGCCTTGGACACGCCAGCGACACGTAAAACCGAAGTATCGATCGGCTGCGGGACTTCCTTGGGCGAACCGGCGTCAGGTGTTGGGGTATCGGAGTTCGGATTCATCTGGCGTTCGCAGCGGTCGGCTCCGGTCGGCTCGGTCTCATAGCTTCAACGTGGCGATGCGGACGGTGGTGGGCGCCAAAGGTTAGTGCCGCGATAGCCGCAGCGACCATCGCGATCACGGCGTTGATCGTGACGGCAGTGGACATGCCGTCGACGAAGGCTTCCGGTCGGTCAGCGGCGCCTCCGCCGGACGCTGCGAGCACAGCGCCCATGAGCGCAACGCCAAGCGCAAGACCGGTAGCACGAGACGTGTTCAACACCCCGGCCGCCATCCCGTACTGGTCGGAGCCGGGGTTGGACATTGCGGCGGCCGTTGTGGGCGTGGTGGACAGGCCGATGCCGATGCCCGCGAGCGCGAACCACGGCATCAGCGACCACACGTTGGAGTCGACGCGCAAGCCCGAAACGCCATAAAGCGCCACGGCGAGAAGAAGCATCCCGATCGCTGTCGGCAGACGAGCCCCGATCTGATCGCACAGCCATCCAGCCAACGGCGCAACAACCACGATCGTCACGGTGGGCGGGAGCAGTTGCAGGCCGACGATCAGCGCCGAGAAGCCCAGCACGCTCTGCAGATACAGGGCAATGAAAAAGACCAGGCTGCACATAACCGCACTCGACAGGAGGCTCACGACGTTCGGTCCAACAAAAGTTTTGCGGCGCATCACCGTCAGGTCCACCAGCGGGTCGCTGGCACGCCGCTCTATCGACACGAACGCGGCCAGTCCCACGACAACCAGGGTGGCAAGCCCGAGCTCGCGCGCTGATCCCCAGCCGTAGTTGTTGCCTTCAGTCAGGGCGAGCACGAGCGCCGTCAATGCGACCCCTGAACTCACGACGCCCAGCACGTCAAGGTGCTCGGCAGGACGCGCGGCGCGCGATTCGGACAACAGCGCATGCGCCACCAGCCATGCGCCGGCTCCGAGCGGGACGTTGAGCAGGAAGATCCATGCCCAGCCGAGACGGTCGTTGACCAGTGCCCCGAGCAGCGGCCCGATTCCCAAGGCGGTGGTCGTGATCCCTGCCCAGACGCCCAGCGCCCACCCACGCTCCCTCTCCGGGAAGGTGGAGACGATGATCGAAAGTGATGCTGGTGCGATCAGCGCCGCGCCGACACCTTGCGTCACGCGAGCAACGACCAGGAGCGTGGTGGAGCCGGCGAGCCCGGCAATCAACGATGCGACCACGAAGACCGCCAGGCCGGTCAAGAAGATGCGTCGCCGGCCGTACCGGTCTGCCAGCCGGCCGCCGAGAAGCATGAAGGCGGCGAGCGGCAAGGTATAGCCGTTGATCACCCACCCCAGTCCAGACAGTCCAAACCCGAATTGCTCCCGGATCGCAGGTAGCGCCAGTGCGACCGCGGTGTCGTCGAGCAGCAGAAGGAACGAGACGAGCGTCAAGCTCGCAAGCACGGCCCAGCGCGCCCGGCCATCACTCCGTGCTGCAGATGATCGGTAGATGGGCTCGACTCCTCTCGCTCGACGTTCTGACGCGAACCGCTGAGGTCTCGCGGGCTCCGTCCAAGTCTTGGCGCCGGAAGATCAGGGCCATCGGGTTTTGAGGCGAAGCGAATCCTCACCGTAACAACCGTTGGGAGCAAACGGGGCGTATCGGTATCCCCAACGCTCACTTCACGCGCGGCGCTACGGTCACCTTCCGATGACCCGCAACGCACTCCAGATCACGGATTTGAAGAAAAGCTGTCGAGGGTGAGGAACCAATCGAGGTTCAGGTCCTGCGGCGACGGTGGCTACTTCGGGATGCCCAAGAAGGAGCGCAAGGAGCGCACGGCCGACTTCGTCTTTACGCCGGAGCGACCACCAATGATTCTCTGTCGCGTTCGCTGTGGAATCGCTTGGCCCACTTGATCGCCTCATCGATGCTCGGGACAATTCGATCCTCGTGTTCGAGTGCACCGAGCACGCCGACGTCCTCGATCAACCTGCGGTGTTCGGGCCGCAAGCACGCGAGCAGTACAGAGATTCCACGATCCTGAAGTTGCGTGACCATCTCCCCGATCGCCTGGGCGCCCGATGCGTCAAGCACGCGAAGCGTCCCGCACCGCAGGATCACGACATCCACATCGCTCACCTCTGCGAGTTCAAGCAGGAACCTTCGCGTCGCGCCGAAGAAGAGCGCGCCGTCGAGCCGGTAGGCGACGACGTGCTCGCCGAGCAACTCGTGCTCCATCTGCGTGTCGATGCTCTCGCCGCTCAGATCGTCGCGGCGGAAGTTGCTGGTGTCAACCACGGAGCGCAGTGCGATCAGCCCCGCAAGCACGACACCGATCTCAATCGCCGCAATCAGATCGAGTGCGACCGTCGCGGTGGCCGTCACGCCGAAGACGAGTGCGTCGCCGCGAGTCGAGCGCAGCATTCGCGTTGCCGTTCCGAACTCGACCATGTGAAACGCCGTGACCATCAACACACCCGCGAGCGCGGCGAGCGGGATCATCGCGATCAGCGGTGAGAACGCCGCGACCGCGACCAGGATGATCACACCGTGCAGAGCGGCGCTGACGCGGGTTCGCGCACCGGCACGCACGTTCACGGCGGTGCGAGCGATCGCGCCGGTGGCGGGCATGCCGCCGAAGAATGACACGGCAACGTTCGCGACGCCTTGTCCAAACAGCTCGCGATCCGGATCGTGGGGCGTGTTGTCCGAAAGGCCGTCGGCCACGCGCGCAGACAGAAGGCTCTCGACCCCTGCCAGAGCCGCGATCGCCAGTACGGCAGTGAACAGCTGTGGCACCTCGCCGAGCGGAATCCCAGGAATGCCGGGCGCAGAAAGAGCACTGGGAAGCGCGCCCACCGAGGCAATGCCCCAGCCGAACGCCTGCGCGGCGAGGGTTGCGGCGAGCACCGCCGTCAATGACGCCGGTAGAGATCGGTGCACTCGCGGGGCCAGAAGCATGACGAGAGCAACGAACAACGCCGTGACAACGGCCTCCCACTGCGTACTTCCGATGTCCAGAAGGGATTGAAGCGCGCGCAGCGCGACGTTCTCGGCGTCGCCAGCCGGCACCCCGAGCATCGCGGGCACCTGCTGCAGAAAGATGATCAGGCCAATACCGACGGTGAATCCTTCGATCACGGGCCAGGGCAGGAAACCGACCAAGCGACCGAGTCGTCCGGCGCCGGCGGCGACCAGCACGAGTCCGGCGGCAAGCGTGACAAACGCGACTGCGCCGACACCGGAGTGCGCGACGACGGGCGCGAGCACGACTGCCATCGCGCCGGTCGGACCGGACACCTGCACGCTTGACCCGCCGAAAACGGCAGCAACGATGCCCGCAACGATTGCGGTGACGATTCCGGCCTCCGGGCCGAGCCCCGCGGCGATGCTGAAAGCAAGGGCCAACGGCAGGGCGACGATTCCAACGGTGGCCCCGGCCAGGAGGTCAGAGCGCCAGAATCCTCTCAGCCCCTCGTAGTCCGAACCGCTCGGCAGCAAGGACCGCCATCTCGACTCCCCAGCTATGACTGGAGCTCCGATTGAGAGATTGCCAGCGAATCGAGCAAGAGGTCGCGCGCGATCCTCAGCAGCTCTTCGACCCGCGGGTCGGCCAACGCGTAATAGACCGAAGTTCCCTCGCGGCGCGACTCGACCAGGCCGGCGCGACGAAGAATGCCCAGCTGCTGTGAAAGATGAGACTGCTCGGTGCCGAGGCGCACCCTCAACTCTGAGACGGACTGCTCGGCCGCGGACAGCTGCTCGAGAATTCGGATTCGCACGGGATTGCCGAGCGCCTTGAAGAGTTCTGCTTTGAGTTGGGGCACACGCTGTGTCATAAACATGATCATATCGCAATATCACGTTGTTATCTACATAAGCGACGCTACGGTGACCACGCGATGAGCGACAGCGCCCTCAAGATCACCGACCTGAAGAAGAGCTACGACACTGGAGTCGAAGCACTCAAGGGCGTCTCCCTCGAGATCGAGCCGGGCGAATTCTTCGGCCTGCTCGGCCCCAACGGCGCCGGCAAGTCAACGCTGATCCACTGCAGCACAGGGCTCGCGCAGCCGACCTCCGGCCAGATCGAGATCTTCGGACACGACGCGATCGATCACTACAAGGAAGCGCGCATGGCCGTCGGCCTGGCGCCGCAGGACCTGAACCTCGACTGGTTCCTCACGCTCGAAGAGTCGCTTGACTACCACGGCGGCTACTTCGGGATGCCCAAGAAGGAGCGCGAGGAGCGCACGGCCGAACTGCTCGAGACCTTCTCGCTGAGCGAGAAGCGCCACGAACGCACGCGCACGCTCTCGGGCGGAATGAAGCGCAGACTGATCCTCGCTCGCGCTCTGATGCATCGCCCGCCGCTGCTGATCCTCGACGAGCCGACTGCTGGCGTTGACGTGGAATTGCGATTGGAGCTCTGGCACTATTGCCAGAAGATCAACGAAGAAGGCACGACGATCCTGCTGACGACCCACTATCTTGAAGAAGCCGAGCAGCTCTGCAGCCGCATCGCCTTCATCAATGAGGGCGAGATCGTGGCCTCCGGCACTAACGCGGAAGTCGCGGAGCGCTTCGGCACGTCGTCGCTTGAGGATGCGTACCTCGCGCTCGTCGGGCGCAAGGAGCTCTCACGCGCCAAGGTCGAGGACGAGGACGAGCTTTGACCGCCGATCAGATCCGCTTCTTCTCGCTGATCCGGCGCGAGGTCAACCGCTTCATGAAGATCAAGCGGCAGACCCTTGGCGCGCCGCTGCTCGAAACGTTCCTCTACATCTCGGTCTTCGGCGCGGCGCTCGGTTCGCGCATCGACAAGCTGCAGGGCGTGGACTACGTCGTCTACATCATCCCCGGCCTGATCATGATGGCCTGGGTCACGAATGCCTTTGCGAACAGCTCCTCGTCGTTGATGCAGCAGAAGTTCCAGCGCTCGATCGACGATCAGCTCTCTTCGCCGGCCTCACCGATGGAGCTTCTGCTCGGATTCTCGCTCGGCGGATTCCTGCGCGGCGGGATCGTCGCGACGATCACGTTCATCGTCTCGTCGTTCCTTGTTGACCTGCCGGTCGAGCATCCGTTCTTGCTGATCGTCACCTTCATCTTGATCGGTTTCTTCTTCTCGCAGCTGGGCGTGCTGATCGGCCTTCGCGCTGAGCAGTTCGATGACGTCGCCTTCGCGCAGACCTTCATCCTTCAGCCGCTGATCTTTCTGGGCGGGATCTTCTACTCGGTCGCGCTGCTTCCCGAGCCCTTCCGCACGCTCAGCCAGTTCAACCCGATCTACTACATGATCAGCCTCGTGCGATACGGGTTCCTCGGGTTCTCAGACACAAATATCGCGCTGTCGTTCGGCGTGTTGTTCGCGGTGGCCGGGGCGCTCTTTGCGTTCAACTACCGGTTGTTCAAGCGCGGATACAAGCTGCGCGCCTAGGCGTAAAAGCCCTCAAGCACGTCGCTGTTGTGCTCCTCGATCACCTTGCGCTTCATCTTCATGCTCGGGGTGATCTCGCCTTCCTCGATCGTCAGGTCGCGTTCGAGGATGTGGAACTGCTTGACCTGCTCCCAGGGGTTGAGCTTCTTGTTGAGCTCCTTGATCTGGCCTTCGATCACTGCGTGGATCTCTGGTGACGTGACGACCTCGGTGTAGGACTTGCCGGCCATGCCGTTGCCCTCTGCCCAGAGCGCAATGGAGTCCGGATCCAGGCTGATCAGGGCGGAGACAAACTTGCGCTGAGCGCCGTGGACCATGATCTGGCTGACCAGCGGGCTGATGCCCTTGAAGAGACCTTCGATGTGAGTCGGCGCGACGTACTTGCCGCCGGAGGTCTTGAAGAGGTCCTTCTTGCGGTCGGTGATGCGAACGAAGCCCTCTGCATCGACCTCGCCGATGTCGCCGGTGGCCATCCAACCGTCGCCGACGAGCGCCTCGGCAGTTTCGGCAGGGAGTCCGTGGTAGCCCTTCATCACGCCGGGGCTGCGCATCAGGATCTCGCCGTCGCCGGCAATCTTCAGCTCGGTGCCGGAGACCGGGCGACCGACCGAACCCAACTTGAAGCCGTCGGGAGTGTTGACCACCGAGGCCGCTGAGGTCTCGGTCATGCCGTAGCCCTCGAGGATCAGGAGTCCGGCGGCGTGGAACCACTCGGCAATATCGACCGACAGCGGCGCTGAGCCGGATACGAAGAAGCGGATGCGGCCACCGAAGCGCTCGCGCACCTTGGAAAACACGAGCTTGTCGGCGAGGGCGTTCTGGATCGCGAGCTGCGGCGGCACCGTCTTGCCTTCGCGCTTGAGCCGCGAGACCTTGATGCCGACTCCGAAGGCCCATTTGAAGAGCTTCTCTTTGGCCCCACCCTCTTCCTCGATCATTGCCACCACGTTTCCGTGGGCCTTCTCGAAGATGCGCGGTGCTGCGCCCATGAAGGTCGGGCGGATGATCGCGAGGTTCGGGACGATGTTCGGCACGCGCCCATCCACGTAGGTGGTGAAACCGATCTCCAGCTGGGCGACGATCAGGAACTTTCCGAAGGCGTGCGCAAGCGGGAGCCAGAGAAACTGGACGTCTGCGTCGCTGAGGATGCCTGCGCAGCCGAGTGCCGCGCCGGTGTAGCTCCATCCGTCGTGACTGAGGCGAACACCCTTCGGGCGGCCGGTCGTGCCAGAGGTGTAGATAAGCGTTGCGATCGACTCCGGCGTCAGCTCGGCGATGCGTTCGTCGATCACGGTCGGATCGGTGGCGATGCGTTCCGCGCCGAGGCGTTCGAGTTCCTCGAGCGAGATCACCCAGTCGCCGTCGGTCTCACCGGTGAATGCGATGACCTTCGTCACCTGCGGCAGGTTGTCCCGTTGCTCGCGCAGTTTCGCGATCTGCTCGTCGTCTTCGGCGAAGGCAACTACCGAGGCCGAGTCGGAGAGGATGTAGGCGACGTCGTCAGGGATCGTGGACGGGTAGACCGTGGTGGTCGTGCCGCCGGCCATGTTGATTGCGAAGTCGGCGAGGACCCACTCGTAGCGCGTGCCGGAGATGATCGCAACGCACTGCTCAAGTCCGACGCCCAGAGCGATCAGGCCCGCGGCGAGGTTGTTTGTGCGCTCGCCTACTTCAGCCCAGGTGAGCGACTGCCAGTTTTCGTCGACATCGGGGAATTTGAAGGCGACCTTGTCGGGCGTGTTCTCGACTCGGCGCTGGAACATCGCGGCGACCGTCGGGGGCCGACTGTCGAGTTTCATTTGCTGATGGCGGGTCAGTTCCGGGGCAGTCATTGGGGATATGCACTTTCGGTCCGGTGGGAGTAGAAGATGGACGCGGAAATTTAGTGGAGAAAAGCCACAGGGCGCCCATTTGAAGTAGTTTCTGCCGGATGGAGACACGGATGTTGATCGGCGGCGAGTTGGTCCCCGGTGAGGGGGCTGTACTCGCGGTCGAGAACCCCTTCACCGAGCAGGAGTTCACGCAGCTTGCCGTCGCGTCTACCGAGCAGATCAACGCGGCGATTTCGGCTGCGCGCGAGGCAAGTGTTGGCTGGGGAGGTATGCCCGCCGGCGAGCGCGGCGAGCTGCTGAAAGAAGTGGCCGCGGGACTGCGCGAGCGCACCGACGAACTGGCCGAACTGATGACCCACGAGGGCGGCAAGCCGCTGGTCGAGAACCGCGACGAGGTCGGCTGGACTGCCGCAGCATTTGATTACTACGCCGAGATCGGTCGATCAAGCGCAGGCACGGTGATCCCGCCGATCGAATCAACGCAACTGGCGCTTGTTCTGAAGGAGCCGCTCGGCGTCGTCGCCTGCATCGTGCCGTGGAACTATCCCCTGCTACTGCTTGCCTGGAAGCTGGCGCCGGCGCTCGCTGCCGGCAACGCGATCGTTGCCAAGCCGAGCGAGTTGACTCCGCTCTCCACTTTGGCGCTCGCACCATTGTTCGAGAGCTTCCCGCCCGGCGTGATGAACATCCTCGCCGGCGCTGGCGATGTCGGCCAGGCAATGGTCTCAGACGAGCGTGTCGATGGCGTCGCATTCACTGGTTCGGTCGCGACGGGGATCCGCATCAACGAGATCTGCGCCAAGCGCGTCGCGCGCGTCAACCTGGAGCTCGGGGGCAAGGACCCGTTCATCGTCTGCTCAGACATCGGCGCCGACGTGGAGATCGCTGCTCGCGGCGGCGCGTGGGCGGCTTACCTGAACTCGGGACAGGTCTGCACGAGCGCCGAGCGTTTCTACGTAATGGAGGACGTCTACGACGACTTCGTCAACGCTTTTGTTGAACACACAGGCACGCTGAAGCTCGGCGACCCGATGGTCTCTGACACGGACCTTGGGCCAATGGCAAATGCAGTCCAGCGCGACAAGGTTGTCGCGCAACTCGAACAGGCAGTCGGCGCTGGCGCAGAAGTTCTGCGCGGCGGCGAGGCCGTCGGCCATCCGACTGGATACTTCTTGACTCCCGCGGTCGTCACCGGCGCGGCAGCGCAGACCGAGCTGCTCAGCGAAGAGACCTTCGGCCCCGTGGCCCCGATCGTTCGGGTCAAATCGCTCGACGAGGCGATCCAGCTGGCCAACTCAACGCGCTTCGGCCTCGGCGCAAACGTCTACACGCGCGACCTGCGCACCGCGATGCGATGCGTGCGCGAGATCCGATCGGGCACCGTGTGGATCAACGACCCGCTGACCGACAACGACGCCGGGCCGTTCGGAGGGTTCAAGCAGTCAGGCCTCGGCCGCGAGCTCGGCCGCGAAGGTCTCGAGGCTTTTCAGGAGACCAAGCACGCGCACATCGAGAGCGTGATCGAGCGCAAGGAGTGGTGGTACCCGTACTCGGAGTACAGCGGCTGACCGTCGGCCGAGCTACTTCACCTTGTACTTCACGTTGACGGCGCCGTTGTCAAATCGGCGTTCGCTCACCAGGTCGAGGGCGAGCACGAGGTTGATCGGAAGTGCCGGCTTGCCGGCGCCGATGACAACCGGTGCGAGCGTGATCGAGACTTCGTCGATCAATCCCGCCGCAAAGGCCGACGCGGCAAGATTCGCGCCGCCGATGATGACGTCGGAATCTGCCGACTCCACGAACGCCCGGATTGCTTCAACGTCAAACGACGACCTCAGCTCTGTGCGGGAAGTCCAGACTTCTTCTAGCGTCGTCGAGTAGACGATCTTGTCCGCACCGCGCCAGATCTGCTGGAAGTCGCGTCCTACTTCAACGAGGTCCGCCATCTCTGGCGGACCCTCCCCGTCGAGATCCATCGTCTCCCAGACGGCCATCGTCTCGTAGAGCTTGCGGCCGTAGATGTGCGTGCCGACGTCGCGAAAAATGAGTTTCGCCATGCCCCGAAGTGTTACGAGTCGATCGGCGCGATGAGGATCTGAACCTCATCCCCGTCATCAAGGCCCTCGGCGCTTCGAACCGTCGCCTTCGCTGGGAGCAGATACGTCCCCCGCTTGCGATCGAAGAAGACCGAGGTCACCCACTCGGTCTCGCCGATCCGCGTGCGAACGGCGAGCGCGTGAATGTGTGTGCTTGCTCGCTCATTGATCGTCTCTGTACCGTTGAACGATGGCAAAGCCCAAGCAGCTCTACTTCACAGACGACGCCGCGGCCAACGCGTTGAACGCGAAAGACCCGATGGCTCTGCTGATCGGTTTCGTGCTCGACCAACAGGTGACGGTCCCGAAGGCATTTGCGGGACCGCTCGCGATCGAGCAGCGCCTCGGCTCGCTCGACGCCGACACGCTCGCAAGCACCGACCTCGAGCCGATCTTTCGCGAGAAGCCGGCGATCCACCGTTATCCGGGCAACATGGCCAAGCGCGTCCGCGAGCTCGCCGCCCATGTGGTCGAGTCCTACGACGGAGATGCCGCGAAGGTCTGGAAAAGCGCAAAGACGCCAGAAGCGCTGCAAGAGAACCTCGAAGCATTGCCCGGCTTTGGCGAGATGAAGGTGCGATCGATCGCGTCGGTGCTCGCCAAGCAGTACGGAGTGAAGAACGCCGAACCGCTGATTCCCGATCACCCGACGCTCGGCGACATCGGGTCGTTTGACGAACTACACGAGTACCAAGCGGCAAAGAAGCTGCACAAGAAGGACTGGTACTCGGTCTATGGCAAGGGAAAGAAGAAGGGCTGAGCTGTGGGTCTCTACGACAGGTTGTTTGCGAGTCAGTACGACCGCTTCCTCGCACTCGCCGAGCGCGACGGTCTTGCCGCGCGGCGCGCGGAGCTTCTGGGCGACGCGCGCGGTCGCGTGCTTGAGGTCGGCGCCGGCACCGGCCTGAACCTCGACTACTACCCGGCGACGCTCGACCGCCTGGTGATGACTGAACCGAGCGAGCCGATGGCCAGGCGAATGAAGGAGCGCGCCGCGCAGAGTCCACTGAATCCGGAAATCGTGATCGCCCCCGCCGAGAAGCTTCCCTTCGAGGACGACAGCTTCGACACTGTGATCGGCACGCTTGTGCTCTGCACAGTGCCCGATCCCGAAGCGACGCTCGCTGAACTCAGGCGCGTGCTCGCTCCAGGCGGCCAGCTTCTGCTGATGGAACACGTTCGCTCTGAGTCGCCGGATCGCGCCAAGTGGCAGGACCGACTTGAGACGCCTTGGCGCTTGTACGGGAACGGTTGCTACTGCAACCGCGACACGGTTTCGATCGTCGAAGCCGCCGGGTTTTCCTGGGAGGATCTGCAGCACGGAACGGTCCCACACGCGCCGCCGATCGTCAGACCGCTGATCCAGGGCCGCGCCGTTATGATGATTCAGAATGAATCATGAGGTGAAATTTTACGGCTTCAGCGGGTCTCACCCCTGCGAAGCCGTCTGCACCGCCGCCGCCTACAAGGGTCTCGACTTTCAGAAGGTCGAGGTGCCGCCAGCGCTGCACCGAATCATCATGCGCGTGATGTTCGGCGGTGACCGCGTTCCGGCGGCGAAGCTCGACGGGCGCAAGGTGCAGGGCACGAGTCAGATATTTCAGGCGCTCGACGAGCTCGTTTCCGAACGGCCGCTGTTTCCAGCCGATCCGGCCGAGCGCGAACGGGTGGTCGCGGCGGAGCAGTGGGGCGAGGGGGAGTTTCAAGACATCGGCCGACGGCTGATCTGGGCGCACCTCTCGCGCAGCCCGGGAACCGTCAAGGCCTGGATTGGAAGTTCGAACCGCAAGGGCTTGATGCGCACGATCAAAGTCGCTCTCGCGCCGTCCGTTTCGCATGTCGCGAAGTTCGCCAACGGCGCGACCGACGAACAGGTGCAGAAGGACCTGAACGCCCTGCCGGGCCTGCTCGATCAGGTGGATGCGCTGATCGCCGAAGGCGTGATCGGAGGCGAAGAGCCCAACGCCGCCGACTTCCAGATCTTCTCCTCGGTCGCGATGTGGGCGAACATGCGTGACATTCGCCCGGCGATCAAGGATCGGCCCTGCGGCATCGCCGCCGCGAGACTCTTCCCGCAGTACAAGGGCGTCGTCCCCACTGGACTATTGCCCGAGTCCTGGTTCGCGAACCTCAAAGCCGCCAGAGAGAACGACCTAGTCTCCCCCGCATGATTGCACTCGTAACTGGAGCCGGAAGCGGCATTGGAAATCGTCTCGCTGAACTGATGCTCACCCGTGGGGATCAGGTGATTGCGCTCGACGTGAAGTTCACCGACGCCGCCCGCGAAGGCCTGCAGAAGATCGGCCCGGCCGTTCACTTCGAAGAAGTTGACGTGCGCGACGGAGCCGCCGTGAACGCAGCCGTCGAGGCCGGCATTGCCGCCATTGGCGCGCCGAGGCTTGTCGTCAACAGCGCGGGCGTCGTGATCGCGGTGCCCTTTGAAGAAACTGACGAAGAGGCATTCCGCCGCGTCGTGGACATCAACCTCTACGGCTCGCGCAACGTCGCCGCCGCGACGCTCCCGCACCTGAAGAACGGCGGCCACCTCGTGCTGATCGCCTCGCTCGCTGGTTTTGTCGCCAACTACGGCTACTCGGCGTACTGCTCGAGCAAGTTCGGCGTGGTCGGGCTCGCAGAAGTGCTGCGTCTTGAGCAGAAGCCGAGCGGCGTTGCGGTTTCAGTCGTTGCGCCGCCTGAGGTGATGACGCCAATGGTCGATGAGGAGCGCCGCAGCGGTTCAAGGATCACGGGCGAGCTGAAACAATTCGCAGGCAGCATGGAGCTGGAGCCTGCCGCCAAGGCCATTCTCGACGGGATCGACGGCGGCGGCTTCCTGATCATCCCGACCGTGCGCGGCCGATCGACCCGCTTGCTCAACCGACTCACACCCCTGAAGGTCACCCACCTGATCAGCGACCGCATGCTGAGCAAAGCTTCAAAGAACGGCTGACCTAAAGCCTGCGTGCAGTCGCGCCGAAAACTGACGTATGAACCAGCCGCAGTTCATCGCACCAACGGGCGTTCAGACGCCGCAGGAAAAGATCGAGGCGCGCACCGTCGTGGTCGCGTTCTTCTCGCCGCTTGTCTTCGCGTTCGTTTACTTCTTCTGGCTGGCGCTTGACGATCCGCCGCTGCCGATCCTTGCGCTGCTCATCTGCATCTCGAGCTTCGTGGTCGGCGTCGCCGCAGCCACATCAATCCTTCGCACCCAGGGCGTGCCGCTGATCGTCGCGGTGCTTGTCGGGATCGTCGCCGTGCCGATCATGTTGATCGCCGCGAGCTTTGTGGTGATCGCCTTCGCCTTCATGCTCGGCGGGCTGATCGACTCGATCTTCTGAGGCCGCGTCAGTCCTCGACCTGCGGCGCCGCGAACCCCTGTTCTTTGCCGACCATCGCGCCGCGACGGATCGCGTGCTTGCCGAAGCGCTCTTTCACGGCGTCAACGGTGGCGTCGATCTCGTGTCCGCCCGGTCCGTCGAAGGCAAGCTCGAGCTGAGCGCCGTCGTCCAGGTTGGCGAGGGCGATGCCGATCAGCGTGATCCCGAGTTCGTGGATCTGATCGATCTCGGGCGCGAGCAGCGAGTGCAGCGCTGATCTGAACTCGTCTGAAGAAGTCGTCGGCGCGGGCAGAGTGCGCGAGCGGGTGATGCGCGCGAAGTTGCCGAAGCGAATGCTCAGCACGACGGTTCGCGCCGAGCGACCGGAGCGACGCAGTCGCGGGGTGACGCGATCCACGAGCGAGTCAACGACCGTCTCCAGTTCGGCCTGGGTTCGCGGCTGTTTGCTGATCGCGCGCTGCGCACCGATCGACTTGCGCGTCTGTCGCGGCGCGACGCTGCGCTCATCGATGTTGTTCGAGAGCGCGTGCAGGCGCTTGCCCTGAGCTTTCCCGAGGATCGTGCAGAGCGTGTCAACGTCGAGCGCGGCGATATCGCCAACGGTTTTCACCCCGCGCGTGCGCAGCTTCTTCGACGTGACCTTGCCCACGCCCCAGACCGCTTCGATCGGAAGCGGGTGCAAGAAATCAAGTTCGCCATCTTCCTCAACCACCAACAGCCCGTCTGGCTTTGCCGCACCACTCGCGACCTTCGCGAGGAACTTAGTGCGCGCCACGCCGATCGTGATCTTCAGTCCCGTCTTCTCGAGCACAGCCGCGCGAATCTTCTCGGCGATCTCGCGCGGCGTGCCATGGATGTGCTCCATGCCGGATCCGTCCAGGAACGCCTCGTCGATCGAGATCTTCTCGACCGTCGGCGAGAACTCTTCGAGCACCGCCATCACCTGCTTGCTCGCCGCCGAGTAGGCATCTCCGCGCGGCGAGATCACGACGGCATCCGGGCAGATCGCACGGGCCTGGTTGAGGTTCATCGGTGTGCTGACGCCGCGGGCCTTCGCCTCGTAGCTGGCGGCCGTGACGATTCCGCCGCCGACGAGCACGGGCTTGCCCCGCAGCTCGGGATTGTCGCGCTGCTCGACCGACGCGAAGAAGGCGTCGAGGTCGGCATGCAGCACCGTCGCCGACGAGGTTTTGCCAGATCCTTCCACGAACAGATGTTCGCAGTTGGGGCCGATGTCAGTCCAGCGCCAGCCTCTTGGGTAGATTGGCCAAATGGAATGGCCGTCTCAGCGTCGGAAGCGCAAACATCAAGAAGCTTCGGATCGACGATCTCGAAGTCGGCGAGCTGATCGAGCTCGAGAAGGAGTAGTCGAGAAGGGTTTTTCGGGCGATGTCGAAATCGCGCAACCCCGTTCGTCGCCCTTTACGAAAGCGCGAAAAGTTCGCGCAAACAACTCAAGGAGAAGTCCCATGAAGTTCATCGTTTTCGTTCCGGGCAACGCCGACACAGAGGCTGGCGTCATGCCGACGGAGGCCGAGCTGGCCGAGATGACCGCGTTCAACGAGCGGCTGTCTGAGGCAGGTGTGTTGCTCGGCGGCGAAGGCCTGCACCCAACCGCGAAGGGTGCCCGGATCTACTACGGCGACGACAACCCGACCATCACCGACGGCCCGTTCGCCGAGTCAAAAGAGATCGTCGCCGGCTTCTGGCTGCTGCAGGCCAAGTCAATGGACGAGGTCAAGGAATGGATGCGTCAGGCGCCATTCAAAGAGGCCTACGTCGAGATCCGCCAGATCTTTGGCGTCGAAGACTTCGGCGACGAGCTCACGCCCGAGCTGCGCGAGCGCGAAGAAGCGATGCGCGCCAAGGCCGAGGACCTGGCCTGACCAACGCAGACGTAACGCGCACGATCGACGCCGTCTGGCGGATCGAAGCCCCGCGACTGATTGCGGGGCTTGCGCGTTTCTGCAATGGCGACGTCGGCCGCGCGGAGGAGCTGGCGCAGGATGCGCTGGTCTCCGCGCTCGAGACGTGGCCGCGCGAGGGCGTGCCGCGCAATCCCGGCGCTTGGCTGATGGCCACGGCGAAGAACCGCCAGATTGACCTGGCGCGCCGGGCTCGCGTGTTTCAGCTCAAAACGGAAGAACTTGGACGTGAGTTGTCGGTCGCCGCGCCCGTGCCCGATCCCGAGGCGATCGAGGACGACTTGCTCAGTCTTGTCTTCACAACCTGTCACCCCGTACTGACTCAGGACTCGCAGGTCGCTCTCACCCTGCGAATGCTCGGCGGGCTCAAGACCGAGGAGATCGCCCGAGCCTTCCTCGTTTCTGAGTCAACGATCGGTCAGCGCATCTCCCGCGCCAAGCGCACGCTTGCGGATGCCGAGGTTCCATTCGAGGTGCCGCCGCCGGACGAACGCGCCGAGCGAGTCGCCGCGGTCCTCGGAGCCGTGTATCTGATCTTCAACGAGGGCTATTCGGCGACGGCTGGGAAGAATTGGATGCGGCTCGACCTTTGCGAGGACGCCTTGCGGCTCGGGCGAATGCTCCAGCAGTTGATGCCCAACGATCCCGAGGTGCACGGCTTGGCGGCGCTGATGGAACTGCACTCCTCGCGCATGCACTCCCGCACCGCGCCCGACGGATCGGCAATCCTGTTGCTTGATCAGGACCGACACTCGTGGGACTGGCTGATGATCGATCGCGGTCTCGCGGCGATCGAGCGTGCGAAGGCCGCGCCCGGTCGGGCCGGCTCGTACACGCTCCAGGCCGAGATCGCGGCCTGTCACGCAACTGCGCGCAAGCCCGAGGACACCGACTGGTTCCGCGTCGCGGCGCTGTACCGCGATCTCTCAAAACTGACTGGATCGCCGATCGTCGAGATCAATCGCGCCGTCGCGGTGGGGATGTCCAGCGGGCCAGAGGCAGGGCTGCGCGTGCTCGATGCGATCGCCGACGACCCGGCGCTGGCGAACTACCACCTGCTCCCGAGCGTGCGGGGCGACTTACTGGAGAAGGCCGGGCGCGGCGCCGAGGCAGCCGAGCATTTCGATCTGGCTGCCTCTATGACCAAGAATGAGCGCGAACGCGAAGCCCTGGCGCGGCGCCGCGAGGCGCTCAGAACAAACTCTTGACGCCGCGGTAGATCGCGTCGCCGATCGTGATCTCGAGAATCACTCCGACGGCGATCAAGATTGCGCCGCCGACCACGAAGGCGAAGTCCTCCATGATCACGCCGACCGAGAGGATCACCACACCAAGTGCGGGGAGCGTGTCGAGTCCCGTGAAGGGCGGAGCGAGAAAGGCCGCAATCGTTCCCACGAGCACGACGACTCCGTAGCCGACGTCACTCCACCAATGGCCGAACAGCCAAGTCAGCCTGGGCTTTGAATAGCGCTCAAGCCTGGTCGTTGTATTGATCAGGCCGTCGATGAATTTGGCACTTCTGTCGCCCTCGAACTCGGTCGCCCGCCAGCGCTCAGGAATCCAGACGGTTTTGCGGCCGACGATCAACTGCAGCGCGAGCAGCATCGCCACGATTTCCAGCACGTGGGTGATCCCGCCGGTCGGGAGCGGCAGCGCGGGCAGGCCGAGCAGGATGATGAAGATCAGGGCGAAGCTTCTGAGGCCGACCGTGTCGATCAGCCCGCCGAGCGTCTTCTCGCCCGGCGCGGCGCGCCAGTCTTTGAGCAGCTGAGAGGCGCGCTGGGGTTCCATCCCCAAGAAGCTACCGGCGAATCAGCTTCTCGTTCTTCTTGATCAGGTCGAAGTAGCGCACCGGAGCCAGGCGGGTGAGAATCGAAGTTCCGACGGCATCTGGTCCTACGAGGATGCGTGCTTTGTTCTTGTCGACGCCGGTCTGGATGATCTTGGCCGCCTTGCGCGGCGTCGTGATCGTGACTTTGTCGAAGTCCTTCTCAAGCACCGTGCGATCGGTATTTCCGAGGTCGTCCTTGTGAAAGCGCGCGTTGCGCACGATGTTTGTCTTGACGCCACCCGGGTGCACGGTGCAGACGCGAATGTCCGTGTCGCGCAGCTCGTGGCGCAGCGACTCGGTGTAGCCACGAACGGCGTGCTTTGACGCGCAGTACATGCTCTGCGCCGGCCAGCCCATCAGGCCGAAGACGCTCGAAACGTTGACGATCGCGCCATCGCCCTGCTCCATGAGCAGCGGCAGGTAGGCCCGCGTGCCGTGGACGACGCCCCAGAAGTTGACGTTCATGACCCACTCGTCGTCCTCGGTCGCGGCCTCTGCGGCGAGCTGGCTCACCGTGACTCCGGCGTTGTTCAAGAACATGCCGAACTTCGACGGCGCCCAGTCGTTGACGTCGCTGGCGAAGGCCATCGTGGCCAGGCGATCCGAGACGTCGAGCTTGCGGGTGAAGACTGGGCCGGAAAGCATCGCTGCGGTCTCTTCGAGTCCCTCTTCGTTCCAGTCACAGATAGCGACAGGACAGCCCATCTCACTCATGCGCTCGGCGACGGCGCGGCCGATGCCCGATCCGGCGCCGGTGATGACACACGTGCGTCCTGCGAGAAAAGGCTTGGCTGACACGTTTTCTTACCTCCGGGAAACGATTGAACTTCGTTCAAACTGCGTTCCGGAATGTATCACCAAATGATGTAATGGTCAAGATCGGTAACTTAATTGGCATGACACGATCACTGAAGCTTCTCGCCCTCGTACTCCTCGCCCTTGCGGTTGTCGCAGTGCCCGCGGGTGCCAAGAAGGCCACCTACAAGACCGGCACCTACAAGGCGACCGGCGACGTGTCATTCAAGTTCAAGATCTACAAGGGCACGTGTTACGACGCCAAGTTCAAGAAGAAGTCTGGGTACTGCTTCTCGGGCTTCGGCGGCCCGCCGAAGATCAAGCTCAAGTGCCCAGTGGTCGAGGACGGCGTCAAGGACTTCGAGGACTTCGCGTTCATTCCGAACCAGAAGCTCATCTCATCAACCGGCAAGATTCGGATGAAGGGAACCAACCCGGTTCGCACCGACGAATTCGACTCCTGGACCTTCAACCTCGACCTCGGCAAGAACGGCAAGGCAAGCGGGTCGTTGTCACAGACATCTCAGGTGAAGTCAATCTCGGTCATCTCCACCTGCGCCAGCGGGAAGTTGAAGTTCACCGCTAAGAAGTAGGCAGTTTTTGGCAGTAGTATGAAGTTATGCACCGCCTAACTATCAGCCTTCCAGAAGAAATGGCTGCGTCGCTCGCCCGCGAAGCGCGCCGGCGCGATGTATCTGTTTCCGCCGTCGCGCGCGAAGCCCTCGGAAGCCACCTGCACCTGGTCGTCTCCACCGAGGGCCGTAGAAAGCTGCCCTTTGCTGCGATCGGTTCGAGCGGCGAGAGCGACGTCGCCAGCAACATGGAATCCCTGCTCTCCGAGGAGTGGGATCCTGATCGCGATCGTTGATAGCGGCCCGCTCTTCGCCGTGGCGGACTCCGGCGATCGCGATCACGAGGCGTCACTTGAGGTTCTCGAGCGCCCCGACCTCACGCTTGTTGTCCCGACAATGGTGGTCGCCGAGGTGACCTACATCGTCGCGACGCGGTTGGGTCCCAAGGCCGAGGCGACTTTCTTGCGCGGCATTTCATCCCTCGAAATCGAAGCTCCTGAACCCGACGAATGGGCTCGGATCGCAGAGCTCGTAGAGACGTATTCAGACCTGCCGCTGGGCGGCACCGACGCGGCCGTCGTTTCGCTTGCCGAACGACTCGGCGCTACAACAATCGTGACGCTCGACCGCCGGCACTTCTCGGTAGTTCGGCCGAGCCACGTGGACGCGTTCGATTTGCTCCCTGCGGCCTGAGCCGCGTTAGTCGATCAACCGCTGCGTCATCAAGCGGATCGCGACGCGCCAGAGCACGAGTGAGAAGGCGACAAGCGCGAAGAAGCGCAGGATGTCCACGGTCTCAAAGCCGAACGCCGCACCGCGCACCAGTTCGACCAGTTGGTAGAGCGGGTTGAACTGCGCGATCACTTGCGCTGCCTGCGGGAGGCCCTCGATCGGGAAAAAAGTTCCCGCCACGAGAAACAGCGGCGTGATGCAGGTCGTGGTCACGTAGTTGAACTGGTCGATCTTCTGCGCCTTCGCGGCGACGCCGATTCCGAACGACGCAAAGCCGAAGGCCGTGACGAAGCAGAAGATCGGAATCAGCAGCATTCCCGGCGTGGGCTCCAGACCGAAGAAGAAGGTCACGATGATCGGGAACATGCCGAAGAAGCCCGAGCGGATCGCGATCCAGAGTGCCTCGGCGGTGACGAGTTCCTCGGTATCAACTGGCGTGGCGAGGATGGCGTCGTAGGTTCGCTGGAAGTGGTACTTCACGAAGGTGCCGAACATTGCCGGCAGGGCGCTGCTGAAGATGACTGAGGTGGCGACCATGCCGGTGCCGACGAACTGCACGTACGGGATTCCATTGACGTCGCCGACGATCGTCGAGCCGAGGCCGAGGCCGAACGCCAGCAGGTAGATCGTCGGGTCGAGGATGCTGTTGAAGGCCGTGCCCTTCCAGAAAGTGCGGAAGTTGGCGGCCTCGCGGCTCATCACGGCGGTGATTGCGGCCGGGTCGAAGCGGCGGATGCGGATCACGCGGCCGCGGGTTGTGACGACCTCGTTCATTCCGCGTGCTCCCCGGTGAGCTTCACGAAGACATCCTCAAGCGAAGCCGCACGCTCGATCGCGTGATCGGGGATCAGCTCACGCGGGGCGTCTTCGGCTTGGAGCACAGCGATCGCGGGTCCGGCAGCGCGAACGCTGATGCCGGCGGTGTTGAAGCGGTCGCGGTGTTCTTCGAGTTCGTGCGGCGGGCCGTAGATCTCGACGGTGTGCGTGCCGGCGTGTTCCTTGATCAGGTCGCTCGGCTTGCCGCGGGCAATCACGGCACCTTCAGTCATCACGGCAACCTCGTCGGCCAGGCGCTCGGCCTCTTCGATGTAGTGGGTGGACATCAGGATCGTCGAGCCGGCGGTGCGCAGGCCGTCGATCAGCGTCCAGAGCTGCGTGCGGATCTGCGGGTCGAGTCCCACGGTCGGCTCGTCCAGCAGGACGAGCTCGGGGTCGTGAACCAGGCCACGAGCGAGCAGCAACCTGCGGCGCATTCCGCCGGAGAGCTCGCCGACGGAGTCCTTGCGGCGGTCGGTCAGGCGCGCGATCTCGAGCGCGCGGTCAACTGCTTCGGGAACGCTCGGCGCGCGGTAGAGCCGGGCGAAGACTGCGAGGTTCTGCTCGACGGTGACGTCAACGTCGAGGTTGTCGAGCTGAGGCACGACGCCCATCCTCGCGCGGGCGAACTTCGCCTGCTTGGGCAGCTCCATGTCGAGGACTTTGATCGATCCTTCGTCGGCGATCGTCTGGCCGGTGAGGATGCGCATCGTGGTGGACTTGCCTGCGCCATTGGGCCCGAGCAGGCCGAGGCAGATTCCGGCTGGGACCTCGAGATCCAGCCCGTTCACGGCTTGGATATCGCCAAACGCCTTCTTGACACCTTTGAGTTCGATCGCGGCCACGCGGCGATTCAAGCAGGCCCGATGGATGTGCCACCCGATCAGGTTTCTACGGCAGGTAGGGTGCCGCCATGAACCAGTCGTTACCGCCTACCTCGAAGGGTGTACGCCAGTCGCAGGAGATCCTCGACGCGGCGCTTCGGTGCCTTGGGCGCGACGGTTACGCGAGCACTTCGCTGCAGCGCGTTGCCGAAGAAGCCGGCGTCAGCAAGCGCATGGTTCTGTACTACTTCGACTCTCGCGAGACGCTCTTTGTTCAGTTGACGAAGTCGATCGGCGAGCGGCTGCTCGCGACGCTCGAGCAGGCAGTCGCGGGAATCCACGATCCGGGCGAGGTCACGCAAGTCGCTTTTGAGCGCATGTGGTCGGCCGTCACCGCAGACCGCGCGCTGCTGATCGCCTTGTTCGGCGTGACGATCGAATCGGTCACAGACGAACGCCTGGCCGAGACCGTCGCCGACTTCAAGGAAGGCTTCCGCGAGATCCTGCGCAAGCAGCTCGCAGACGCCCGCGCCCACGGCCGACGCATCATCGTGGACGACGAGATGGCCGTCACCGCGACGATGACCGGCTTCTTCGGTTTGGCTTTCGAATGGCTTGAGACCGGCGACACCCCGGAGCTCGCGCAGACGATCGCCGGCTACCAGCAGATGGTCGCCGCGATGGCGCCTGCGGCCAAGTAATCGCAGCAAAGCACCAGCCGCAAAGCCAGTGAGTGCAGCGAAGTCCTAAGCCGCTTTTTTTGAGGCTGGCTTCACTGCGCGTGACCGAACTCGGCCGGACGAAGCGGAACGCTTGACGTCCTTCTTGGCTGCAGGACGAGCGACTTGGTAGCCCGACGACTGCGCGAACCGACGTGAGTCGTAAGAACTGTTGGCAGACAGATACATGCGCGCCTCCATTAAAGCACCTTGACCGTTGGTTGTAAGACCCATGTAAAACCTTTGTCCGGAAGGATTGTTGCCACTTGTAGCGGGCCTCCACAGGGTGGATTCCCAATCTCGAACGCGGAGTAACCAATTGTCGTATTCAAGACGTATACGCCGTAGTTGACCGCATCCTGAATCGGCATTCCGTCATACACGACCGGCATCTGCAGATCCTGAACGATTGCTTCAACATCCGCGTTAGACATTCCTTTTGCGAGAAGTCTCTCCACAATTCGTGCGTCATAACCCATACACAGCCGTGTGAACGGTCGCTCGATACCGCGCCAACTAACTCCGAACTCTTCTTTTGGTCGCGATGCGATTGGCGACGTGACGTGCGGAAGCAAGAACTCGTGCTCCTCCGGAAAAACCTGGCCACGTGAATAGCCAGCGAGATAGAAACCAAGAACTGGTCGCTCTAGCTCTGGGATGCCAGCGAACTGCGTTTCGTACTTCTCCTTCACGAATTTGAGCAACTCGGTGGCGATTGACTTCACAGCAACTTGGCCCCCAAGACTCCTTCCGAACTCAAACATCAAGCTCTCAATTGAGCGCTGGCCGATGTTTCCCAGCCCATAACTCATCACACCGATGGGCAGATCGCCCACCTGAAACAGCTTGCGCGCGTCTTCATATGCCTTAATGAATTGCGGCTGTCCCTGCGGATCAGAGATCTGCACTTGGGACATGCTGTCCGTTCCCAAGATGAGGCCGTCACGGACTTTTACGCTGGTCACGATCGTCATAGTGCGCGGACACTACGCCACTCTCCAATTTTGGTCCAGTCAGATACCCATTCTTGGCAGAATTTTTCGCCGAGTCGGTCGCATTCGTAGCAGTGCGCAATCTCACGCAACAGATAACGTACCGATCGGTACACTCCGCGGCATGTCAAACATCGCCGTCATCACAGCCGCCGTTGAAAGTGCCCCCGCCGCAGGCGCGGAGATCAAGCAGATCGCCATTGGTGGCGTTGTCATCTCGAGCTGGATGACGTTCATCCTCGTGCTGGGGCTGCGGCACCGCGCCGGATCAACCGACCTTCTCGATCGCGCCGACGCTGCAATCGAGAAGCGCACCGGGCTTCCAGGCTGGGCGGTGCTCCCATACGGCGTCGCGGTGATCGCGCTCGCAATTGCCGGCGTCGGCTTCGTCTGGGACGTCTCGCTGCACCTCAATTCCGGCCGCGACGCAGGCCCGTTCGCCAACCCCTCGCACTACATGCTGATCGTCGGCACCGTTCTCTTCGTCACCGCGGGCTGGCTCGCGATCGTCATGCCCAAGGGCCGCGCCGCTGGACCGGCCGCAGCCAAGATCGGCCACGACTGGTATGCGCCCGCCGGCGGCGTCGCGATGCTCGCGTGCGGAACGCTTTCGCTCACCGGCTTCGCCGCAGACGACGTCTGGCACCGCCTCTTCGGCCAGGACGTGACCCTCTGGGGCCCGACTCACCTGATGATGATCACCGGCGGACTGCTGGTGCTCTTCAGCTCATTTGTTCTTATGCGCGAGGGAATGCGCACCAAGCGCGCGCCTCGCACTCGCGAGGAGAAGCGCGCAGCCGTTGCCTCTGGGGAGGGCAAGGGACCGGTCGCGCTGCTCAGCACAGCCCTCCTACTGGGCGGCGCGCTCACCGGTCTGACGATCGCCTACCAACAGGAGTTCAGCTACGGCTTCCCGCAGTTCCGGCTGCTCTTCCACCCCATTCTGATCGCGTTCTCTGCCGCGCTTGTTCTGACGGCGGCGCGCACGCTCTATGGCCGCGGCGGCGCGCTCATCGCCTGCGCCGGATCACTGATCATCAACGTCATCCTCACGCTGATCGTCAGCTACGGGTTCGATCAGATCACTCTGCACTTCCCGCTCTACATCGCCGCCGCGCTGCTCGTGGAAGTGGCCGCGATGATCGCGCTCCCGAGGGGCCGCTACTGGTTCGCCGCGCTCGCCGCGTTCCTGGTCGCCACCCTCGGCACGCTCGCCGAGTTCGGCTGGAGCCAGGTCTGGATGCCGCTCCCGTGGCCCGGGCACATCCTGCCTGCGGCGATCGGCACTTCGCTGGTTGCGGCCGCATGCGGCGCGATCCTCGGAACGTTCTTCGGCACCACGCTCACCGCGCAATCGGGCAGCAGCCTGCTCGGGCGCAAAGCGGCCTGGGCACCGATCGGAGCGATCGCGGTCTTCGCTGCGCTGGCCGCGATTTTGATCCCGCAGTATTCACCCGCCGGGCTCACGGCAGCGGTAAAGCTGACTGAAGTCACCCCCGCGCCGGGCCGCACGGTCAACGCAACCGTGACCTACAGCGATCCCACCTTCGGTAACGACGCAGACTGGATTCAGGGCATGGCCTGGCAGGGCGACGATCAAGCCTTCACCGAACCTTTGAAGCGCGTCGGCCCGGGCGTCTGGACGACGACCAAGCCGCTCCCGGTTGACGGGACCTGGAAGTCAACGCTGCGGGTACACCGTGGCGACATCATGGGTTCGGTCCCGGTCTACATGCCGGCAGACTCCGCACTGCAGTTGCCAGAGACTCCGGCCACCGCGCAGTTCACGCGCCCGGTCGTGATGGATCGCGTGATGATGCAGCGCGAGCGCCGCACTGACGTGCCGGGATATCTCTTTGGGGTCGGCAGCGTGATCGTTGCGCTGATGACCGTCGCGCTCGTGCTGCTGCTCGGCTGGGCGCTGCTGCGAGTAGCCCGCGGCGGACCGCTAACCCGTGTTACGCAGACCGCCGGCGATGCCGTTGACGGTCAGCAGGCTGAGCCTGCGCAGGAGCTCGTCGCCGGGGCCTCCGGCGGCGCGCAGCTGGCGTAGAAGCTCGATCTGCACATAGGAGAGCGGGTCCACATACGGATTGCGGCGGTCGATCGAGGCCTGAAGGATCGGCGCGCCGTCAAGCAGGCGATCGTTTCCGCGCAGGCGCGCAAGCTCTGATTCGGTGCGATCGAACTCGGTCTTCACGGCCGTCCAGATCCGCTCGCGCGGCTCGGCGTTCTCCCAGAGGTCGAAGTAACGCCTGGCGATGCCGAGGTCTGCCTTGGCGCAGGCCATCTCGGCATTGCTGATCAGCGCGTCGAAGAACGGCCACTCGGCGGTCATCCGCGCGAGCTCGTCTTCGCCGAACTTCTCGCGCGCGGCGGCCAGCGCAGTGCCGAGGCCGTACCAAGCCGGGAGGATCACGCGCGCCTGCGTCCAGGAGAACACCCAGGGAATCGCGCGCAGATCGCCGATGCCGCTCGCCGCTCCGCGCCGCGCAGGGCGCGAGCCAAGCTGGAGCTGCGAGATCTGATCGACCGGCGTGACGTTCATGAAGCATTCGACGAAGTCGGGATCGTCATACACAAGCGAGCGGTAGGCGCATGCGGATTCTGCGGCCATCAGATCGAGGATCTCGTTCGCGAGAGCGACAGTCTCAGCTGAAACGTTCAACTCACGCTGCGTCATCGAGACCAGCGTGGCGCCGGTCGATAGCTCGAGCTCGCGATGGGCGATGTCCTCGACGGCGTACTTGGCCGCCATCACTTCGCCCTGTTCAGTCGTTTTCAAGCGGCCGTCAACCGCACCAGGCGGCAGCGACAGGATCGCGCGCCTCGTGGGTCCGCCTCCTCGCCCAACAACACCACCGCGGCCATGGAAGAAGAGCCAACTCACGTCGCTGCTGCGGAACACCTCGACCATCCGCAGCTGCGCGCGATACGCCGCCCAGCTCGACGCGACGTAACCGACGTCCTTGTTCGAATCCGAGTACCCGACCATCACTTCCTGGACGTTTTCCATCGAGGCAAGCGCCGTGCGGTAACAAGGCGTGTCCATCAGCGTCTGCATGATCTCGGGCGCGGCCTCGAGGCTCGCGCCGCTCTCGAACAACGGCGCAATTCTCAGTTCGGCCTCGGCGCCGCCTGCGCGACTCATCGTCGACTCCTTCATCAGCAGTAGGACCTCGAGCACATCCTCGGGCCCTTCGACGCCACTGATGATGTAGGTCAGGATCGCGCCGCGGTGGCGACCTTCGATCGCCTGCTCGACCATGCGGAAGGTCTCGATCACCTCCTGCGTCTCGGGCGCAAAGCCCGTCACGTCCTGCGGAATCAACGGACGGTGGTTCTCGATCTCGGTAGCCAGCAGCGCGCAACGCGCCTCGCTAGAAAGCGAGCTGTAGTCGGCCTCGATGCCGAGCGCGGCGAAGACTTCGTGCAGCGCTTCCTTGTGGCGGCGCGCGTGCTGACGAACGTCAACCTTCGCGAAGTGAAAACCGAAGACCTCGACCTGGCGCATCACGTCGTGGATGTCGCCGCCGGCGGCAAGCTCACCGCGGTCTTCAAGCAGGCACTGCCGCGCGACGATCAAGTCGTCGAGCAGCTCGTTTGAGTGCTCGTAGCCCGTCGGCTCATCGGCGCGGGTTGCCTCGATGCGGCGGCGGAGCAGCGAGTAGAGACGGCGGTACGGCTCGCGCGGGTTGCGCGCGGCGAGGTCTGCGGCAAGTTCGGGAAAGCGCTCGGCGTTGGCTGCGAGCAACTCTGCGAGACCGGTCGCTCGGTGACCCTGTTGCTCAGCAAACGACGAACGCTCGGCCAGTAGTTCGACGCGCCGCTCCAGGAAGTGCAGGCATTGGTCCCGCATGAGTTCGAGCGCGGCCACGGTCACGTCCGGGGTGACGAAGGGGTTTCCGTCGCGGTCGCCACCGATCC
The DNA here is from genome assembly GCA_016185345.1 of Solirubrobacterales bacterium. Taxonomy (GTDB): domain Bacteria; phylum Actinomycetota; class Thermoleophilia; order Solirubrobacterales; family JACPNS01; genus JACPNS01. The sequence continues at coordinate 56,408 of JACPNS010000008.1, forward strand.
ATGAGCCCATGCGCAGGACGCGCGGAACTTCCGCGGCTCCGCCCTCGGAGTCGGCGTCCGGGAACACCTCGGTGACGGCCGCCTCGAGGTCGCGGTAGATCATCGGGATCACATCGCCGAGCGTGGAGTTGAAGTAGGCGAGACCAGAGCGGACCTCGTCGAGAACGGTCGGGAAGACCGCGCGGATCTCATCCGAACCCCAGAGCTCATGGACGGTCGCTGCGAGGCGCCGGCGCACGTCGGCGTCGTCGCCGCCAAGACCCGGCTGCTCATCGAGGTCGCGCAGAAGATGAAAGATGCGCGCCTGCTTGGCGATGATCGTGCGACGGCGCGCCTCGGTCGGGTGCGCGGTCATCACTAGGTCGATCTTCACGCTGTCAAGCAATTCTGAAAGCCGCTCCGCAGATCCCGCGTACTCGGCGAGCTGACCGACGGCTTCGCGGATCGAGCCGCCACGCGGCAACGGGGCGATCGCCTTCTCGCGCGCCCGCAGGCGGCGCACGCGCTCATTGTCCTCGGCCAGGTTGATCAGCTGGAACCAGCGCGTGAGCGAGCGCACGAGCAGCTCGGTTGTGCGCGGCGAGAGGCCGTGCACCAGCGCCTGGAGTTCCTCCGGCGCGCCCGGGTCGTTCTCGCGCGCGCGTCGCGCAAAGGCCACTGCGCTGCGATGCAGATCAATCGCAGCCTCGCCCTCGCTGCTGACGACGACCTCGGCGAGGATCTCGGTCAGAAGTTCGGCGTCCTGCTCGAACGTTCTGCTGTTGACGCTCTCAGCCATTCCGGCGAAAGCTTGTCACAGATCGGCCCGTCGCCTCTTATCCGGATGGTGAATCAGGCAGGTGCAGATTGCGCCGAACCGGCTTCGCTCCGAGCGACTTCTTCGCGTACGAGCGGTGCAACCTTGGTGCCGAACAGCTCGATCGATTTCAAGGCCACATCATGCGGCATGCGGCCCATGCTGCCCTGCGCCAGAAAGCGTGTGTTGCCAAAGAGCTCGTGTTCGCGGAGGATCTTCTCTGCGATGGCCTCGGGCTCGCCGATCCAGGGGATGCCGTCCCCGGCGATGCGCGCGTCAAAGCCCGCGCGGTCCATCGGTGGCCAGCCGCGCTCGCGGCCGATCTTGTTCATCGTTGCCGAGTAGTACTCGTAGTAGTCATCGCGCATCGTCGGGGATTCGCTGACGAATACGTGTGAATTGATCGCCAGCGGGAGCTTCTCGTGGCCGGCCTGCTCGGTGGCGCGACGGTAGAGCTTGACCAGTGGGATAAAGCGGTCGGGGGTTCCGCCGATGATTGCGATCGTCAGCGGCAGGCCCATCAGACCGGCGCGCGCGACCGACTCGGGCGATCCGCCCACAGCGATCCAGACGGGCAGCGGTTCCTGGACGGCGCGGGGGAAGACGCCGCGGTTGTCGATGCTCGGGCGGTGCTTGCCCTGCCAGGTGACATACTCGTTCTCGCGAATCTTCAGCAGCAGTTCGAGGTGCTCGACGAACAGCTCGTCGTAGTCGTCGAGGGACTGACCGAAGAGCGGGAAGGTCTCGGTGAAGGATCCGCGTCCGGCCATGATCTCGGCGCGGCCGCCGCTGATCAGGTCGAGCGTTGCGAACTCTTCGTAGACGCGCACGGGGTCGGCGCTGCTGAGCACGGTTACGGCACTGGTCAGGCGGATGTTTTTGGTGCGCGCGGCGATCGCGGCCAGCGCTACCGTGGGCGATGAGACGGTGAAGTCAGGGCGGTGATGCTCACCGACGCCAAAGACGTCGAGCCCGACCTGGTCGGCGAGTTCGGCCTCTTCGATCAGGTTCTTCATGCGCTCCTGACCACTGAAGAGCGCGTTCCCCTCGTAGTCGGAGCCGTTGTCGGCGAAGGTGACTACTCCTAGTTCCATGAGGTCACTGTAACACAATCGGACTGTAGTCCGCTTATGCCCACGTGGGCGATCGAGCCCGGCAATGGCTTACCGTCACTCGCATGCCCGTAGACGCAGTGATTTTCGACATGGACGGCGTGATCGTCGACTCCGAGGCGCTTTGGGACGAGGCGCGGGAGGACCTGGTCAAGGAGACCGGTGGTCGCTGGGGCACGAACTCCCAGGAGGCGATGATGGGCATGGCCTCGCATGAATGGTCGGTGTATGTGCGCGACGAACTGCAAGTTCCGATGAGTGCCGAAGACATCTCGCGAGAGGTGGTCGCGCGCCTGGAGGCCTTGTACCGCGCGGATCTCCCGCTGATCGAAGGATCGGCCGAAGCAGTGCGCGCGGCCGCCGAACGCTGGCCCGTCGCCATCGCCTCATCAAGCAACCGCGAACTGATCGACCTGATCGCAGAACTCGCCGGCATCGCCGACATGCTGAGCACCACAGTTTCTTCTGAGGAAGCCGGCCGGGGCAAGCCGGCACCTGACGTCTTCCTGATGGCCGCCGAGCAGCTCGGCGTCGATCCGGCCAACTGCGTCGTGATCGAGGACAGCGCCAACGGCATCCGCGCCGGCGTTGCCGCTGGCATGAAGGTGATCGCGGCGCCGAACAAAGACTTTCCACCCTCACAGGACGCGCTCGATCTCGCCACGCTGGTGCTCGACCGCGTCGCCGACATCACCAACCAGACAATCGAACACGCTGGGAACTCATGACGACACTCGAATTCATGGAGCGCCCCGCAGAAGGGCAGGCGACAGGCGCTCTTTTCCTGCATCACGGACGTGGTTCCTGGGAGGGCGATCTTCTTCCACTTGCGGACCAGTTCGACCCAGAGCGCCGGCTCCACGTGATTGCCCCGCGCGCTCCGATCCAGATCGGTGACGCGCAGGGGTTCCACTGGTACACGGTCCCCAGAGTCGGCTATCCCGACCCCGCGACTTTCCATGCCGCGCGCAAGGCGCTGGCGGAGTTTCAGGACGATCAGCTCGAGCGCATCGCCGTGAGCGCGGATCGCGCGGTGCTCGGCGGATTCTCAATGGGCTCCGTCATGAGCTTCACACTCGGGCTCTCGGCCGATCGACCGCAGCCGGCGGGGATCCTCGCGTTGTCGGGCTTTATCCCGGTGCTCGACGACAACAGCTGGCAGCCGGACTTTTCCTCGCGCACCGACCTGCCCGTCTTCCTTGCCCACGGCAGACTTGACCCGGTGATCGACTTCGGCTTCGCCGAGATCGCGCAGGCCAAACTTGAAAGGGATGGCCTGCCGACCGAGTTCTTCCCGTTCGACGGTGGCCACGAAATCAGCATGTCTGAGATCGCGCCGATCGCCGACTGGCTCACCCGGATCATCCCGTGAGCGATTTCAAGATCAGCGTGCTCGATCAGACCCCGGTGCCCGAGGGGCTGACCGGCGGAGACGCGCTGCGCAACACAATCGACCTTGCGAAGACCGCGGACAAGCTCGGTTACCACCGCTACTGGCTCGCCGAGCACCACGGTCTGTCACTGGCCGGACCAGCGCCAGAGGTACTCGCGGGCCCAGTTGCCGCCGCAACCACTCGGATCCGCGTGGGCAGCGGCGGCGTGATGCTCCCCCACTATTCGCCCTTCAAGGTCGCCGAGAGCTTCAGCCTGCTCGCGGGGCTCTTCCCCGGCCGCATTGACCTCGCAATCGGCCGCGCCAGCGGCACCGAGCCGATCACGCAGTTCGCGCTCCAGCGCGATCGCCGCCAGGCCGCCGCCGACGATTTCCCGCAGCAGATGCTCGAACTGCTCGCTTACTTTCGCGAAGAGCTGCCCAAGGATCATCCGTTCTGGAAACTGCAGTTCGCACTCCCCGGCGGCGACCAGAAGCCGGAGATCTGGTTGCTGGGCTCATCGCAGCAGTCGGCGATCTGGGCCAAGGAGCTCGGCCTCCCGTACGCCTTTGCCGATTTCATCAATAGCGACGGCGCGCCGATTGCGCTGTCCTATCGGGGCGGGTTTGAGCCCTCGAAGGAACTGACCGCGCCGCATTCGATGGTCGGTCTTTGGGTGCTTGCCGCGGAGACGACGGAAGAGGCACGCGAGCTCGCGGCCTCGATCCAGATGTCGATGCTGATGCTTCGTCGCGGCACACCGATCAAGATCCCGCCGATGGCCGAGGCAGTTGAGTTCCTGCGATCACAGGGGCGTGAGCCGGGCGTCAGCAACTCAAGGCGGATCATCCTTGGCGACCCCGAGTCCGTGCGAACCGGGATCGAACAGGCAGTCGAGGAGTACCGCGCCGACGAGGCGATTCTTGTGACGATCACCCACGACCACGATGCGCGCAAGCGCTCGTATGAGCTGGTCGCGAAAGAGTTCGGGCTGGCCTAATACTCGGAGCGCTCAACGCGAGCCCAGGCAGCGCCGATCAGCGCGACAAGCCAGAGCGCAAGCAGGACAGACGAGACAGCGAGGGAGAGTGTCGGATCGGCCGAGGAGCCCGCCTCACGGTCGATAACCACACCGGCAACCACCGGAAAGAAGCCCTTCGCCAGATCTTTCGAGACGTATTCAGAGATCAAGCCGGTGATCAAAAGACTCGACAGGTTGAGCACGATCGAAACCGCGATGGCCACGCCGTTGGAGTTGAGGAATGTTCCAATTGCGAGGCTGAGGACGCCAAAAACCCACGCTCCCACCCAGATCATCCAAAAGAGGTCAAACCACATCGCTCCGTCAATCGGAGCGCCATCGGGCGCAATCAGGACGGTGATCAGAGTGAGGACTATCGCGGGAAGCGTGAACATCACGATCGTCGCGAAAAGCGCGATTGGACGAACGACGACGAGCTGCCAGCGCGGTCGACCGGTAAGGACGAGATAGCGCATCGTTCCCTGGCTGGAGTCGTATGAGCCGGCGGTGGCGCCAACGACGATCGCCGCAAGGAGGGCAACGAAAAACGTCAGGCCGGTGCCTGTCTCAAGCACTCCGAACTTGGTGTCGTTCTCGCTCAGGATCGCCCAGACGAAGTGCCCCGCGGCAAATAACGTCACAAACGCCATCGCGCCGAAAAACGATCCCCTGCGTCCGACCTGGCGGCGGAGCTCTGCCGGAAGAAGGCCGATCACAACACAGCCTCCCCGCCGGTGATGTCGAGAAAGCGTTGCTCGAGCGATTCCTGAAGCGGGTACAGCGAGACGACTGCGATGCCGGCACCGAAGAGGGTCTCGCCGGTCTTCATCAACGTCGCGTCATCTGCCTGCTGGACGGTGAGCGTCAGGCCGCCGTGCTCATCAGTTGCAACTGTCCCGACGAACTGGCTGCCGTGAAGCAGCGCGGCGGCGGCTTCCACGTCTGTGGTGCGCACATAGATCTTCTGCGATCCGCCGCTGACCAACTCGTCGACGGATCCGAATGCGACCATCTTTCCCTTCTGGATGATCGCCACGTCGTCGGCCATTTTCTGAACCTCGCTGAGAATGTGCGAGGAGATGAAGACGCTGCGGCCTTCATCCACAAACGATCGGATCAGCTCGCGGAACTCTGCGAGTCCTGCGGGGTCGAGGCCGTTGGTCGGCTCATCGAGGATCAGAAGCTTTGGATCGTTGAGCAGCGCGCGGGCGACGCCGAGGCGCTGGCGCATGCCCAGCGAATAGGTCTTTACGGCCTCGTCGGCGCGGTCGAGCAGGCGCACGCGGTCGAGCGCGCCGTCGATTCGCTCTGCGGCGCCGTCGCCATAGTGCGCGGCCCAGACCTGAAGGTTCTTGCGCCCGGACAGGTAAGGGTAAAAGCGCGGCTCCTCGACGATCCCGCCAACCTCTGCGAGCGCCGCGGCAGTCTGATGCGGCACGTCGTAGCCGCAGACCTCGATTTTGCCGCCGCTCGATCGCGCGAGCCCCAGCATCATTCGGATAAGCGTGGTCTTGCCACAGCCATTGGGGCCAAGCCATGCGAAGCAACGACCGGGCGCGACATCGACCGTGACGTCGTCTACGGCGGTCAGCTGTCCAAAGCGCTTGGTGACGCCTTCGAGGTGAATCACGTGTTCGGACACGGCGCCACCTTATCGGCGCGATCGGTGGATCAGATCGGTAAGAATCCTCGCCATGGATGACATCGACCGCACGCCGCCGCACACAGACAACATCGGCGGCCTCTCGGATCGCGAGTTCGATGAGCTCGAGGACTACAGCGAGGAACTCGCCAAGTCACACGGCACGGATGTGACGCCCGACGCCTTCGACCAGTTGGTCCAGGCGGCGATCGACCGCCTGCCCGAGGAGTTCCAGATCCACCTCGAAGCCGTTCCGGTGATCGTCTCGGATCTCGGCAGGCAGCACCAGGCTTACGGGCTCTACCAGGGCGACACGGTCGCCCACGACAATTACCCCGACCGCATCCTGATCTTCCGCGACACACTTCTTCGCGACTTCGGACATCACCCAGACCTCCTCACCGCGCAGGTCGAGCGCACGCTGCGCCACGAGCTCGCCCACCACCTCGGCTGGGACGAGCAGGGCGTCGCCGGGCTTGGTCTTTAGTCAGCTTTCCACTTGGTCTTGACGTGGGTGCCGTCGCAGAACGGCTTGTTGGCTGACTGCCCGCAACGACAGAGCGTGACCCGGTTGCGCAGTTCGTACGGCTCGCCGTCGGAGCTGAGGATTTCGGCTTCGCCCTGGACCCAGAGCGGCCCGCTGCATTCTGCCGCCGGGTCCTCGATCAGGCCGATCTTCGGCTCGGAGTAGTCGGGCTCGAGCGCAAGCGGCTCGCCCGTGGATTTGTCGATCGCCACGAGCCGCCCGCTCGGGCACATCATCGACTCGCTGCCGACGATGTCGCGGCTTTCCTCGGTGTCGGTGCGCTTGACGTTGCTCCAGGCCTTGCCGCGCGCGTCACAGAATCGCGCGACGGAACAAAGCGCCGGGTTGTCGGTCATGTCCATCGTCGGACCGGAGTAGAGCTTGGCGCCGTCCTCGTAGCGATCGTGGGGCGCAAGCTCAGCGCCGTCGAACCCGACCTTGTTGTGCGATCCGTCGCAGAAGGGCTTGTTGCCCGAGTGGCCGCAGCGGCAGAGCGCGTAGCTCTCTTTTGCGGGGATCGACTCGCCGTGCTCCCAGGCCAGTGACTCCTCGTCGGATTCGGCGACGATCGTTTCGCGCTGGATCGGCAGGCCGCCGGTCACCAGATACGGGCCGTCTTCAGTGACTTCGATCTGCGGTTTGCCCATGGCCGCAGACTACGACGAGTTACGAGCGCTTGCGCCGAACCCCATTGATGCCGTCTCGCACCAACGCGTGGCCGATCGACTCCCAGCCGGTGAGCCCGCGGCGCGGCTGCTTGCCGGCGCCGAGCCTGCGCAGCTGGATGTTGCTCCACCAGAGATCTGCCGGCGAGTCGAGCTTTGAGATGCCCGTGCGAATCGGCTTCAGGCGCGCGACAGTGCTCGGATCATTGATCAGGCGACGCGGCAGGTCTGTCTCTAGGCACACCGGGCGGGCGACGCCGACGATGTCGATGCCGTCCTCGATCGCCTCGGTCATCGCGGCGCTTGAACGCAGGCCGCCGGTGATCATCAGCGGCATCGCAGTGACCTGCTTTGCCTTTTCGGCGAAGTCAAGGAAGTAGGCCTCGCGGGCTGCAGAGCGTTCTGACATCTTCTTCGACGTCGCGCCCATCATGGCTGGCTTTTCATACGTGCCACCGCTGATCTCAAGGAAGTCGAGTCCCTCTTCGCCGAGCAGGCGCACGACCTCGAGCGACTCTTCCTCGCTGAAGCCTCCGCGTTGGAAGTCGGCGGAGTTGAGCTTGATCGCGACGATCTTGTCGGGTCCGACCGCTGCGCGCGTGGCGCGGGCGAGTTCGATCACGAAGCGGCGGCGGCGCTCGGCGTCACCGCCCCATTCGTCGTCGCGCTTGTTGACCAGCGGCGACAGGAACTGCGAGATCAGGTAGCCGTGCGCGCCGTGGAGCTGGATGCCGTCAAAACCGGCGCGAACCGAGATCTCTGCAGCAGTTGCGTAGCGCTCGATGATCTCTTCGATCTCTGCGGCTTCAAGCGCACGCGGCTTCGGGAACGGTGCGCCAGGAATGTTCAATCGGACCGCGCTCGGCGCAACCACGACGCTGGAAACACTGCGCAGCGTCTGGCGCCCGGGGTGATTGAGCTGGACGATCGCCGGAGCGCCGCCAGACTTTGCGGCCTCGGCCCAGGCCGTAAGGCCATCGAGGTCACGATCGTCCTCGATCACGACGTTCAGCGGCTCGCCGATCGAACGGCGGTCCACCATCACGTTGCCGGTGACCTGGAGCCCCGGTCCGCCACTGGCCCATTGGCGGTAGAGGTTGATCAGCTCGGGCGTGGTGTCGTTGGTGCGCGAGCCGAGCTGTTCGCTCATCGCGCTTTTCGCGATGCGGTTTGTCAGCGTGACGCCGCAGGCGAGTTCAAGCGGGCTGGCGAGCGTGGCCGGAGGGGCGGCAGCTTTGATCGGAGTCATTCGGCGAATGTAACACTAAATGATGTAAAGGTCAAACGCCTAAATCGCGGGTTGAGCCTTTGCGCCCTTCTTCGGCTTGACGCTCGCCTCGAGCTCATCGACCGTGAACGGCCCGACGACCTGCTCGCTGACGATGTACCGGTAGAGCGCAACGCCAAAGACGCCGCGCACAGCGGCGCCGACGACTGCGGCTACGAAGAAGATCACGATGCCGAGCAACAGCAGCCCGCCACCGGCGACAACTGCTGCGCCACCGGCCGTGAATGCAAATACGCCGCCCACTGCGATGAGGATTCCGAAGAACATTGCCACGCCAGAGATCAAGCCGATCGCGATGTCACCGGTGATCTGCTGGCCCCACTTCTGCTTGAACATTGAGGAGGAACGCTTGATCGCCGCGAATGGCCCGAGGCCTTCGAAGGCAAGCACCGGGGCGATCAGGAAGGTCACGAGTGACCAGATTGCAGCGCCGAGTCCGGCGGCGATCTGACCGACCAGCCCGCCGCGCTCACGCAGCAGGTTGAAGATGAGGCTGACGATTGCCGCTACCAGGGCCCACTGCGCGATGACCTTCATGCGGGAGCGGGCGAGCGCGAGGCCGGCCTTTGTGTCTGCGGTGCCAGTCTGGAAAGCGCTGTCAGCTGCTGCGGCAAGCGCGACGTTGAAGTAGATGATCGCGAAGGACGACAGATAGGCCCCAATCGCAACCAGTATCCCGCCGCCTACATAGGCCGCGTTGGCCGAGGCCGAGTCCTGCTCGACTGCGATCAGCGCAAGACCCGGCACGCCGAACACAAAGAATGCGATGAATGCCGTGAGCCCGCCGTAGATCGGCAGCTTCACGAGCCCAGGGTTGGCACGCACTACGCCCCAAGCCTTCTTTGTCAGTTCCCAACCTCTGCGAATTCGTCCCATGGGCGCACCATACAGCAGGCGGCTACGGCCAAATACCGCTAAACGGAAAGGTGTTGGTCTATGAAGGGGGAGAGCAGCTCGAGCACTTGGCGCACTGAATCCTCTTTGCTCCCATTGGCGAGCCCTGCGTGGCTGATCGCCAGACGGACAAGCCCCTCGGCAAGCGTGTTCGCCGCATCGGGCGCAGCCTGCGGCCAGGTGTCGGTCATCTTCTTGGCGAGGCGCTTGGTCGCAAGTTCCACGACAGGGCCACCGCGCGAAGTGAAGAGCGAGAGCAATTCGTCGGCGCCGGGGTCGCGAACAACGATGTGCCGGACCATCGGGTCACTCTCGGCAAGCTCAAGGAACCGTGCGAATCCCGTTTCAAGTGCTCGGTAGGGATCATCGGGCCAAGACGTGAACGCTTCTTCGACGTCAGTCAGAAAGCGATCGGCGGCGCGCAGCGCGTAGGTCTGGGCGAAGACGTCGCGCGAGCCGAACTCGTTGTAGAGCGTCTGACGACTGACGCCGGCCCGGGTCGCGATTGCCGCCATCGAGATCTCGGTCCACGGCGCATCGGTCATCAGTTCGCCGGCGGCGTCGAGCAGGCTGGCGCGCAGGAGATCACGCGCGGCCTCGCGGTAGGCACCGGTTTTGACAGCTGGACTCACGATGCGATCAACCAACCTGGTCGAAGTCGATCTTGTCGCGCACGCCGCAGTCCGGGCAGTTCCAGTCGTCGGGAACCTCGGACCACTTCGTGCCGCCTGGGAAGCCCTCGCGCGGATTGCCCTCGACTTCGTCGTAGATGTATCCGCATTCGGGACATTCAAACTTTGACACTTGCATCACGCTCCAGCTGTGGCCTGTTGCGACGGTCCGCCTTCTGCCTGACCGCCCGTGCCGCCACCGTACCGCTTGATGATGCGGTCCCGCTTGCGCGGGAGGATGTTCACCTTGGTGATGTCGCCGTTGTAGTGGTCGAGCACGCGCCGGTCCATAACGCGGCGCCAGACCGGCGGGAAGAGCGCGGCGACGATCATTGTCGCGTAACCGCTCGGGAGGTCCGGCGCCTCTTCGAAGTCGCGCAGCGCCTGGTATCGGCGGGTCGGGTGCGCGTGGTGGTCGGAGTGACGCTGCAGGTGGTAGAGAAAAACGTTCGACGCGATCTGGTTGCTGTTCCAGCTGTGGCTCGGCTGGCAGCGCTCGTAGCGACCGTCTTCTTTCTTCTGGCGCATCAGGCCGTAGTGCTCGAGGTAATTCACGACCTCCAGCAGCGAGAAGCCCATGACGCCTTGGATGATCAGGTACGGCAGCACGACCCAGCCGAAGATTGCCGTGAGGGCCACGTAGAGCACGAGGCTCATCGCCCAGGCCTGCAGAAGGTCGTTCTTGACCGACCAGAAGCCGTCGCCAGTGCGGTCGAGGCGCTTCTTCTCAATCTCGATCGATGAGGTGAGGCTGCCCCAGACTGTGCGCGGCCAGAACTCGTAGAAGCTCTCGCCAAAGCGCGAGCTCGCAGGGTCTTCCGGCGTTGAGACGCGAACGTGATGGCCGCGGTTGTGCTCGATGAAAAAGTGCCCATACCAAGTCTGCGCGAGCGCGACCTTCGAGAGCCAGCGCTCTGACTTCTCGCGCTTGTGGCCGAGTTCGTGAGCGGTGTTGATCGCGATACCGCTGACCGTTCCCATCGTCAGCGCGAGTCCGATCGACTCAAGCGTCGAAAGCCCGCCGTATGCCCACTGATAAGACGCGAACACGAGTCCGGCGTACTGCAGTGGGATGTATGCGAAGACGACGAAGCGGTAATACTTGTCGGCCTCGAGCCAAGCGAGAACGCTGTCTGGCGGATTCTCGGAGTCGGTGCCGATCACCTGGTCGAAGATCGGGAAAAGGACGAAGACGACGACCGGTCCGGCGTACCAGAGGGCCGTGATTCCAGTCAGTTCGACGAGCCCCCAGGCAATGAAGGGGACGCACGGGATCAATAGGCCGAGCATCCATGCGTAGCGTTTGGGGTCGTGCCAGGTCTCTGGTTCGTTGAGTTCGACGGGGTTGTCGTCGTGGTCGTGGTGGTGGTGTTCCGCTTCGGGAAAATCTGCGGTGGTTGTTGACACGCTCAGGCTCCTGGGTGGTTGTGGGGCGGCGCGACCTGCCGTATTACAGAACCGCTCCCCGCGTCTGGATATTTGACATCATAGCCGATTTTGTAAAACTTGTCAAGGATTGATGTCGAGGTGTCAGGACACCTGTTCAGTCGGCCTCACCAACAGCTCGTTGATCGCAACGTGCTTGGGCCGGGTGACGATGAAGCTGACGATCTCGGCGATGTCTTCGGCCTGCAACGCATCCACGTGGCCAAGTCGCTCCTCGAACGACTGCTGAGCGCGTTCGCTCAGATGCGTGGTGAGTTCGGTCGCGACGTAGCCCGGCTCGACGGCCGAGACGCGCACGTGGCGTTCGGTCACTTCTTGCCTGAGCGCATCCGAGAACGCACTGACGCCGAACTTGGTCAGGTTGTAAACCGCGGAGCCCGGGCGCGCAATGCGACCGGCGACCGAACTCGTGTTGATCAGGTCTGAGACCCCGCGGGGGGACGATTCAGCCGCCGACACGAGGTGCGGGATCGCGGCGTGTGCCGTGTAAAGCAGCCCCTTGATGTTGATGTCGACCATGCGCTCCCAGTCATCGACGTCCTGGCGTTCGGCCATGCCGAGCAGCATCACGCCGGCGTTGTTGAAGAGCGTGTCGAGTCGGCCGAGAACCTCCACCGTGCGCTCGACAGTTGCCTCGGCCTGCGCGCGATCGGTCATGTCGCCTTCGATCGCGAGGGCCGTGCCGCCGGCCTCCTCGATCCGCTTGACCAGATCGTCCAGACGGTCCTTTCGGCGCGCGGCGACCGCGACCGATGCTCCCTGCTCTGCCAGCATGATCGCCGTCGCTTCGCCAATTCCACTGCTTGCGCCGGTGATCAGCGCGACTGTTTCTTCAAGTATTTTGCTCATGTAGCGGTTTTATCAGCGCGGTCATGGCAACTGTGCCGGTCGGGCTGCTGTAGGTTGCGCGAGATGGCCGATCAGAACTTCACGCGCGTTCGCCGCTTCGGGATGATGAATCTCTACCTCGTCGAGGAAGAAGACGGTTTGACTGTGATCGACACCGCCATGAGGGCGTCCAAGCAGATCGTGCAGGCGGCGGCGCTCAAAGGCCAACCGATCAAGCGAGTCGTTCTGACTCACGCGCACGACGACCACGTCGGCAGTCTCGACGCGCTCGTGGCGACGGTGCCAGACATCGAAGTGATCATGAGCCCGCGCGATGCGCGGCTGATGGCGGGCGATTTTTCTTTGGATGACGACGAGCCGGAGGACGAGATCCGTGGCGGCCTGAAGGGCCAGAAGACCGTGCCGACACGGGACCTGGTCGACGGCGAATCGATCGGCTCGCTGAAAGCGATATTTACGCCCGGCCACACGCCCGGACATTTCTCGTTGCTGGACGAGCGCGACGGCACACTGTTCACCGGCGACGTCTACTCAACCTTCGCCGGGCTCGCCACATCGGCGGTCAGCAATCCGCTTTTCCCGCTCGTGAAGATGGGCACATGGCACCCGCCGACGGTGCTCGAAAGTGCCCGCGCGCTGGCCGAGCTCGATCCCGCGCGCCTGGCCCCCGGGCACGGCCGCGTTTTCGAGGACCCGAAGGCCGACATGCTGAGAGTGATCGAGAAAGCCCGGAAGCGAGTTTCTTAGCGCTACGTTCAGCGCGTTGAGCTCGATTGACGCAACCCTCGGCAGTGCGTCGTCGCAGGAGAATCCCCGCGACTGGACCGGCCACGTAATCGTTTGCGGATTGCACGTCAACTCAATCCGCGCGATCGAGCTGTTGATCGCCAACGGCACCAAGGTCGTCGTGCTCGACGACGAGCCAGACGCCCGCCTCGTACCGACCGTCGAATCCTGGAATGTGCCGCTGCTGCACCGCGGCGACGGCCCCAAAGAGTTTGAGCTGGCTGGCGTGCAGGGCGCCAGCGCGGTGATCTGTGCCGAGTCGAGCGATCTTCTCACGCTGCAGACGGCGCTTCTCGTGCGCGACGTTCGTGAAGACGTGAAGGTGATCGTGGACATTGACAACCAGTCGGTCGGTCGGGCGATAGAGGATGTGACAGGCAGGGGCAGCGTGCTCGACGTGGCCGGGCTGTTCGCGCCCTCGGTGATTTCGACCTGCATGGGCCACAGCGCCGACAAGCTCGACATCGGCGGCAAGGAATTCTTCGCGGCGACAGTGCGCGTGGAAGAGGCTGGAACGCTGCGCGACAGATTCGGTGATCTCGCACCGATCGGCGTGGCCCGAGGAAACAGCGACGAAGTCGTGATCGGACCATCGCGCGACTTGCACGTGGAGCCGGGCGACCGCGCCTGCGTGATCGGACCGACCGAGGATCTGCGCGCGGCGAACATCGACCTGGAGGCGAGCAACCAGGACGAACGCGGGTACTTGCGTCGCCAGCTCGATCGCGCGTTGCGCACGTGCCGAGTCGCAACCGAAAACACGGACTCTGCACTCAAGGTCACGCTCTGGCTCGGCTTCCTGCTGGTCGTGGTCTCTTCAACAATCCTTGGACTGTCTTACCGCGAGCCAGACGGCACTCGCCTGACGATTCTCGAAGCGATCTACTTCACTTTTGAGACAGGCGCGACGGTCGGCTTCGGCGATTTCTCGTTCGCAGATCAGAGCAGCGCCCTTCAGGTGTTCGCGATTTTCCTGATCGTCTTCAGCACAGTGATCGTCAGTTTGATCTTCGCCTTGATCACCAACCTGTTGGTCAGTCGTCGAATCGAGCAGTCGCTGGGCCAGGAAAAGGTCCATGAGTTTCGCGGCCACACGGTGCTGATCGGGCTGGGTTCCGTTGGAATGCGCGTTATCGAAGGCCTGCGCGATCAGGATCGCGACGTGACCGTGATCGAACGCAACGCAGACAACAGCTACATCCCGCTGGCGCGATCACTGGGTGTGCCCGTCATCATCGGCGACGCGACGCTCGGAACCACACTTGAGTCCGTCAACCTCGACATGGCCTCATCGGTTGCGGTAATGACATCCAACGACCTTACGAACATCGAGACGAGTCTTGCTGTTCGCGGGAAGCTCGGTGATCGGTGGGAGCAGACGCCGGTAGTTGTTCGTGTGTTTGATCGAGCGCTCGCCGATCGGTTGTCGCGGAGCTTTGGCTTTCAGCACGTGTGGGCATCCGCGTCGATCGCTGCGCCGTGGTTCGTAGGTGCAGCGGTAGGGCTCGAGGTGCTGTCGACCTTCTACTTCGCGAGCGAGCCGTTTCTGGTGGCGACGCTCGAGGTGAGCGACGGCGGCGGACTGACCGGTGCGACGATGCTCGATCTTGGCGCCGACATTCGCGTGATCGCAATTGATCGCGGGGATCGACTGGAGTATCCGCCGAGGCGGGGTACGGAGTTCATGGCCGGGGATCGGGCGTATCTGGCTGGGCCGTATGAGGAGTTGTTGCGGGTTATGCGGCGGGATAGGGAAGCGGCTTAGCTTGTAGGGGCTGGCTCAGGTATGGGGGTTCTAATCCACAGTCTGCCCCGGCGGGAGAGACTGTGGAAGATTTACCGCGTAGGAATCGGAACCCCAAACTGAAGCGCCGATCCCCTGCGCGCGGATTCCGCCGCGCAACCCTCGCTATCCCCCGCTCGCTGCAAGAACATGGACACCCCTCGGCAACAGCCACCCTTAAGCCGAGGCGCCGCCGAGTCCAAAGGACCCGACGGCGCGTACAGCGTTTTCTGCGTGAAGCGAGCGGTTGCCGTCAGGCAATTGCCTTTTCGACAGGCTCAGCTTCTGGTGCCGTAGCCACTGGAGACTCGGCGCGGGAAGTGGACAAACCCGCGACGACATCTTCGGAACCGGTGGCCGGGCGGTCAGGGATCGATCCCACGAGGGAATCTGTTTCCTGGCTTCGCTGGGGAGCGAACTTTTCTGCGTCGTCCTCTGCTTTGGAGACGCGAAGTAGGGCCTGGATCTGCTCGTCCGTGGGGACCTTGACGTTCCACGCGAGGCCGGCCTTCTCGAGGCCGCGAATCGTGAGGTACGCGGGGTCGAGCTGACGCGCAAGGAGACCGTGGCGAGCCGAAGTCGGGAAGGCGTGGTGGTTGTGGTGCCAGCCCTCGCCGAGTGCGACGAACGCGACGGCCCAGTTGTTGGTTGACTGGTCCTCGAGCTCGAACGGCTGCTTGCCGTACATGTGGCAGATCGAGTTGACGCTCCAGGTTGCGTGGTGCTGCAGGAAGATGCGCACGAAGCCACCCCAGAGCATCGCCGTGAGACCTGCGTACAAGGTGAACCCGCCGAGCAGGAAACCAAGTGCAAACGGGATCGCGAGGCCGAGCAGGACCCAGCTGAAGAAGTGCTTGTCAATCCAGACGATGTCGGGATCGTTCTTCAGGTCACGGGCGTAGCGCGAAGCCGATGCGCGCTCGTCGCGGCTGAAGAGCCACCCCATGTGCGAGTGGTACCAACCGACGAAAATGCCCTTCACGCCAGTGTGGTCGTGAGTGTGAGGGCTGTGCGGGTCGCCTTCTTCGTCCGTGAAGTCGTGGTGCTTGCGGTGGTCGGCGACCCAGTGGATCGGGGCGCCCTGCACTGACATCGAGCCGGCGATGGAGAGAGTGATTTTCAGCCAACGCTTTGCTTCAAAGGAGCGGTGGGTCAGCATGCGGTGGTAACCGACGACGATTCCCATACCGGTGAAGAGGTACATACCGACAAGGATTCCGAGGTCGAGCCAGTTGACGCCGTTGTTCCAAAAAAGAACAATCGCGACGAGAAACCCGAGGAACGGAAGCGTGACTGCTGTGATTGTTATACGGCGTTCAAGTGTGCTCATGCGATGTAATTTACAGTCAAAAGACACACTGTTTCGCACACTACAGCCACAAGTTTCTGGCATTTTTCATCATTTTCTTATAAGATGCCAAAATGACTCCGGCTTCTGAGATTCGCGCGAGCAGGCCGTGGGAGCGACTTTCCGAGGCGTCTGCACGCTTGATGGAGAGCCATCGGCGCGCAATCGCTGAAGAAATCATCGTCGAGATTGGTCGCGAGATCCCGGCCTACACGCGGCCGCTTGAGGGCGCCTTCGGGGAGGCGGTGGTCGGAGGCGTCGAGCAGGCACTGACGCAGTTCGTGGCGATGGTGCGCGACCCGCAGGCATCGGGTCGCGAGGAAGCACGCCGCGTCTACGTAGGACTCGGCCGTGCAGAAGCATCGGTCGGACGTTCGATCGGTGCCCTGCTTGCGGCGTACCGACTTGGCGCCCAGGTGGCATGGCGCCACCTCGCCGACGCGAGCATCAAGGCCGGGCTCGATCAACGCGAGTCGAACCTGCTCGCCGAATCGATCTTCGCCTATATCGATGAGCTCTCGGCAGAGTCGGCCGAGGGCTACGCCGAGGCGCAGGCGGAAAGTGCCGGAGAGATCGACGCGCGCCGGGCCGAGCTGATCGACCTGCTCACCCTCGGAACGCTCGGCTCCGACCCACGTGCTCTGGCGGCCGCCGCCGAAGCCGCCAACTGGACGCTGCCTGAAGAAGTCGCGGTGCTGACCTGGCGCGAGGACCTCGGCCGATCGCCAGCGGGTCGGCTGCCGCAAGACTCGATCGTCCGTGGCGACGAGACCCAGTACGTCGCGTTGATTCCTGAGCCACGAAACCCGGCGCGGCGCAATCAACTGATTCGTGCCTTTGCAAAGATTCCTTCTGGCCTCGGGAGCGTGGCGGCGATTCGTGACACGCGACATTCGTATTCGCACAGCCGCGCAATGCTCTCCCTCGGGGAGGAGGCGAATCTGCCCGGAATCGTCCTGGCCGACTTCAATCGAGCCGCGTTGATAGCGCGCTCGGATCGCATGCTCGCCGAGGAGATCATTCGCGACCGCCTCGCGCCGCTCGACGAAGAAACACTCGCTTCTCGCGAGCGACTGTCCGAAACGCTTCTGTCCTGGCTCAGGCACAACGGGAGCATCACCGAGGCTGCCGAGGAACTCCACGTGCACGCGCAAACTCTGCGTTACCGCATGACCCGCTTGCGCGAACTGCTCGGCGACGCGCTGGAGGATCCCGAGTTGCGTTACGAGCTGGAGTTCGCGCTGCGCGCTTCGCGCTCGTGATCGAGTAGCCAAATCTTGCGCTCAAGCCCGCCGGCATAACCGACGAGAGCTCCGCCAGAACCGACCACGCGGTGGCAGGGCACGATCACTGCGATCGGATTGCGGTTGTTCGCCATTCCCACCGCACGCGCTGCCCCTGGTCGACCGACCTGCGCGGCGATCTGCCCATAACTTCGTGTATCGCCGTACGGGATTTGCTGCAATGCATTCCAGACGGCGCGCTGGAACTCGGTTCCATTCGGTTCAAGCCGAAGATCGAAGCTGTCGCGCTCACCCGCGAAGTACTCATCGAGTTGATCGATCGTGTCCGCAAAGGCGTCCTGGTCCTGCCTCAGAACAAGCTTCCGCTGATCAAAGGCGCCATCACCGTTCATCAACAGACCGTGGACCTTTTCTTCGTCGCCAAGGACGAGCAGCTCGCCGATCGGGCTGTCTGTGATTGCGAAGTGAGTCGTCATCGATGATCCTCGGTTTGGATTTTGTCGGATGCAAGCGCCCAGAGGTGCTGCAACGCGTAGGCCCGATACGGGCGCCAACGCTCGGCAGTCCGTGCAGCGCCGCGCGGCGAGCCGTCGAGGCCAAGTGCTTCCAGCCCACGCCGCACGCCGAGGTCGGTGGGAAGAAATGCGTCGGGGTCGCGCAGCGCTCGCATCGCGATGTACTGCGCGGTCCAATCCCCGATCCCGGGGAGCGCGACGAGGCGTTCATGAACGCTCTGTCGTTCCTGCGATCCGTCGAGTCTGAGCTCGCCGCTGGCGAGCTCGCTCGCGAGGCCGATAAGCGCGCGTGATCGGCTCTTTGGCATCGCGAAACTCGAAGGGTCGAGTGCGGCGACGGCGGCGGCGGTTGGGAAGAGGTGCGTGACCCCGCCCACAGGACGCTTCAGTTCGTCGCCGCACAACTCGGCCAGCCGCGCCGCTGCGGTTGAGGCTCCGCGAACCGAGACCTGCTGCCCGAGCACAGCCCGGATCGCAATCTCATCTCCGTCGACCGAGCCGGGGACGCGCAGGCCCGGGCGGCTGGCCACGCTTGCGCGAAGGAGTGGATCTTCTGAGAGCGCGGCATCGGCGGCGATCGGGTCCGCGTCGAGATCGCCGAGCCGGCGCACGCGTTCAGTTGCGGCACCCAGATCCCGGAGGTCGTCGAGTTCGAAGCGCGCACAGATGCAGTTCTCCCCGGCGCGAAGCCGGACCACACCGGAGCCTCGAGGCAGGCGCATGCTTCGCGAACAGGTCTCGTCGTCTGCGGATTCAACGCCGGCGACCGCTCGGTGCGCGAGATAGGCATGAAGCAGCGAGAAATCAAAAGGCTTGCGTGCAACAAGCCGCAGCTCCAGCCCGCCGCGACCAGCAAGCCGCGTGGCGTGGCGTGGTTTGCGGCGAAGCTCGCCGGGCGTTGTGGCGAAGATCTCCTGCATCGTCGCGTTGAACTGGCGCACGCTTGAAAAGCCGGAGGCAAATGCGACGTCTGCGGAACTCAAGTCAGTGGTCTCAAGCAGAACGCGAGCGTTCTGCGCGCGGGCAGCGCGGGCAATTCCGAGCGGCCCTGCGCCGACCACCTCGGTCAACATCCGATGCACGTGCCGCTCGCTGAAGCCGAGCTGCGAGGCAAGCCCGGCGACGCCTTCGCGATCAACGACTCCGTCGGCGATCAGCCGCATTGCCCGGCCAACGGCGTCGGCGCGAAGGTCCCACTCGGGCGATCCCGGCGACGCGTTCGGCCAGCAGCGCTTGCATGCGCGAAAACCGGCCGACTGGGCGGCCGCCGCGGTCGCAAAGAAGCGCATGTTCGCGGCCTTCGGGGTTCGCGCCGGACAGCTCGGCCTGCAGTAGATGCCCGTGGAGGTGACGCCGGTGTAGAACCAGCCGTCGAACCGCGCGTCCTTGTCCTCGGCTGCTTGGCGGCAGCGCTCGAAGCTGGGGAGACAGGTCTCGTCGGTTCGGAACATGACGGCATCCTCGCACGACGTGATCGCGAAAGCTGGCGGATTTCGGACATCTTGGTTTGGACGTCCGTTCACCGCGCTCCGCGGCGCGTGTCAGACGGCCTATAGTCCGGGGAGTACGCCATCCCGAACGAATTCGTGAAACGAGAAACGATGAACCTTTTGCTCGCCACGTCGGACAACTGGTCACTTGGTGACATGTTGCTCTCGATGCTTTATTTCTTCCTCTTCATCATCTGGATCTGGATCTTCATCTCGATCGTCAGCGACGTCTTTCGTGACCATGAGCTGGGCGGAGTCGGTAAGGCAGCTTGGCTCCTCGTTCTGATCTTCCTCCCCTTCTTGAGCGCGCTGGTCTACCTGATCGCCCGCGGCGACGGCATGCGTGATCGCACCATCAAGCATGCAGTTGACATCCAAAAGGCTCAGAACGCCTACATCCGTGAAGTTGCCGGCTCACCGGTCGACGACCTCTCCAAGCTCAACGACCTGAAGAACTCCGGCGTGCTCACGCAGGAAGAGTTCGACAGGGCCAAGGGCAAGGCCCTCGCCGATCACCACGGCGAGTAATCCGCTATTTGCCTTTGAAATTCGCCTGTCGACGTTCGGTAAATGAGAGGACGCCCTCCTGGGCGTCCTCTGTTCCGAACAGCGCATGGATTTCGGTGAGGTAGTTCGCGACGGAAGCGTCGTGGCCCTCATCGATCGCAAGATGTGCCGTGCGCAGCGCACCCCGAACAGCCAGGGGCGCTGAGCGCGTCGCGATGTATTCAGCGATCTCGGTCGCCCGCGCCAGTTCTTCGCCGGGCTCAGTGATCTCTTGAATCAGCCCGAGGCGCAGCGCCTCTTCTGCGCCGAAGTCTTCGCCGGTGAGGATCCAACGCATCGCGTTGCCCCAACCGGCCTCGCGCACGAAGCGCGTCATCGCTCCGCCGAACGGGAAAATCCCGCGCTGGACCTCGAACTGGAGAAACTTGCTGTCGGAGGCGGCGACGCGGATGTCGGCGGCGAGCATCAGCTCGATGCCCGCCGTGTAGTTCATGCCCCGTGCGGCGACGATCACGGGCGTTGTCCAGCGGGTGCCGTCGTTACGCCACGGGTCCAGACCGCCTTCGGGCACGACCTTGTCGAAGTCGCCGAACGCTCCGGCAACGTCCGCGAGATCGAGCCCGCCGGTGAAGTGCTCGCCGTGGGCAAAGACGACGCCGACCCAGATCTCAGCGTCGTTCTCGATCTCCCCATACGCGCTGCCGAGCTCGCGGATCATCTGCATGTTGAATGCGTTGCGCTTCTCCGGGCGGTTCAAACCGACAAAAAGGATGTGATCGCGTCTCTCGATCGTCAACGTTTCGTAACTACTCATCGCCAATGCTCTCCCAGCAGCACCTTCATGCCGCGCTTGATCGTCTTTGTGTGGATCAGAGTGTGTCAGCCAACCGGACATCCGGCATTAGCAATATGAACTTAACATAACGAAAAATATAACGATATATCGTTGGCACATCGTGATACACCACAGTTTGGAGAAACACATGCACGATGCAAACACACACAACCACCACCACGGCTGCCGCCACCCCGGCCGCCCGCACCATCGACGCGACGACTTCGGCTTTGGCCCAGGCTTTGGCCCGCCGTTCGGAGGAGGCCGCGGAGGGCGAGGCGGTCGCAAACGAATGCGCCGCGGCGACGTACGCGCGGCGATCCTCGTACTGCTGGGCGAAGAACCCCGCAACGGCTATCAACTGATGCAGGAGATCGAAGAGCGCAGCGATGGCAACTGGCGCCCGAGCTCAGGCTCGATCTACCCGGCGCTCTCCCAACTTGAGGACGAAGGTCTTGTCCAGCCCGACACAACCGAGGGCGGCAAGCGCTTCACCCTCACCGATGAGGGCGCGCAACACCTCAAGGACCACGCCGAAAAGCTCGGCGAACCATGGAAGGACCTCGGCGGCAAGCAGCAAGCCGGAGTCCGCGAAATGGCCAACGAGATCAAGCCCCTGATGGGCGCAATTGGCCAGCTCCTCCACACCGGCAGCGAGGCGGATGCCAAAAAAGGCGCTGGGGTCCTTGCCGATGCGCGGCGCAAGATCTACGCGATTCTCGCCGAATCAAGCACGCATGAGGAAGTAGAAAGCTGAGCACTCGAACACGATCGAAGAATGCGAGGCCGGTGCGGATTGCTGCATCGGCCTCCTTCCAAATACATTTCGTAACCTGAATGTTCCCCGGAATTGCTCGCCATCGACTTATTAGGAGATTTCCCCCAGCATGCGCTCTTTTGCAACCTGGATCACCCGTCACCGCAGGCCCGTCGTCTTTGCGTGGATCGTGATCGTCTTTGCCACCGGCTTCGCAGCCGCGCAGGTCGGCTCGGACTTCAAGGAGGACTTCAACCTCCCCAAGTCGGACTCGCAGAAGGCGCTCACGCTCCTCGAGGACAACTATCCGTCCCAGGCCGGCGACACCGGACAGATTGTCTTCGACGCCAAGGATGGCCTCGAAGATCCAGCGGTGAAGGCCAAGATCACTTCGGCGCTCGACAAGATCGCCAAGCTCGACGGGATCAGCGACATCACCTCGCCGTACGGCCCCGAAGGTGCCGTTCAGATCTCCGCAGTCGGAGCCGCGAAGGGACAGATCGGCTTCGCGACCGTCAACTGGTCCGAACCGATCAGCATGGACAAGGTCGAGGCGCAGGTCGATCCGGTCCTGAAAATCATCGATGAGGCGCGTAAACCGGACCTCGACATCCAGGCCGGTGGAAATCCGTTCATCACCGCCCAGCAGTCAGAGAGCAGCGCCAGCGAAACGGTCGGCGTCACGGCCGCGATGCTCGTTCTGTTCATCATGTTCGGCACGCTCCTCGCGATGGGCATGCCGATCATCACCGCGCTGCTCGCGGTCGGTACGGCGTCGTCACTGATCACGCTGTCCTCACAAGTCTTCACGACGGCGCAGTTCGCCACGTTCCTGTCCGTGATGATCGGACTCGGGGTCGGGATCGACTACGCGTTGTTCATAATCACGCGTTTTCGGCAGGGTTTGCGTGAAGGCGTCGATCCGCGCGAAGCCGTCATCACCGCGATGGATACTGCCGGCCGCGCAGTCATGTTCGCGGGCATCACCGTGATGATCGCGCTGCTCGGGCTGTTCCTCGTCGGCATCTCGTTCCTGCATGGTCCGGCGATCGCCG
This sequence comes from Solirubrobacterales bacterium, assembly GCA_016185345.1. GTDB lineage: Bacteria > Actinomycetota > Thermoleophilia > Solirubrobacterales > JACPNS01 > JACPNS01. The sequence continues at coordinate 79,011 of JACPNS010000008.1, forward strand.
CTTCAGTAACCGTGCTGCTCACGATGTCCGCGGCGCTGACGCTGTTGCCGTCGCTGCTGACGATCGCCGGCCACAAGATCAACGATCCGTTCTACGAAGTTCTCCTCGCTGCGGTCAAGCGCAACTTCCGCAAGCTCAAAAGCAAGAGCACGCTGTTCGGGGGCATCATCTCGTTGCCGCTGCTCCTGCTGCAGGGCCTCCTGCTTCCGCTCTCATACCTCTTCTACGCAATCGTGATCTGGATGCCCTCGAAGGTCCTCACGCTCCTTCGCGTCCCAGTCCCGTCGCGAAAGCGCGACGTGCTCCAGAGTGACGAGCTCGCCCACCCGCGCTGGCACAAGTGGTCGGCGATGGTCCAGCGTCGGCCGTGGCCGGTGGCGATCGTTTCCCTCACCATCCTCTGCGTGCTCGCTATCCCGGCTTTTTCGCTTCAGCTCGGCGTCGCCGACTCGGGTACGGACCCGGCCGACACGACCACCCGCAAGGCCTACGACCTCCTGGCCAAGGGGTTCGGACCCGGATTCAATGGACCACTGACGATCGTCGTTGAGAACTCGGCGGGCGAAGCGAAGCTGACCGCGCTGAGCAGGGATTTTGAGAGCAATCCAAACATCGCCGCGGTCACGCCTCCGGTCCCGAGTCCCAACGGGAAGATTTCACTGATCACCGTCTATCCCAAGACATCGCCGCAGAGCCAGTTGACGAACGAACTCGTGAAGGACATTCGCGCGAACAATCTCGCGAGCCTGAACGCGGCCGGAGTCTCGGCTCACATCGCGGGCATCACCGCGGTCTTCGACGACTTCTCGACGCTGATCGCCAAGCGACTGCCGTACTTCATAGGCGCCGTCGTGTTGCTCTCGGCACTGCTGCTGCTGGCAATTTTCCGCTCGATCGCAATCCCGATCAAGGCGGTCGTGATGAACCTGCTCGGGATCCTCGCCGCCTTCGGCGTGGTCGTCGCGATCTTCCAATGGGGTTGGGGCGCGGACCTGATTGGCGTAACAAGTACGGCGCCCATCATCGCCTTCTTACCGGTGATGATGTTCGCGATCGTCTTCGGCCTCTCAATGGACTACGAGGTCTTCCTGATGAGTCGCATCCACGAAGAGTGGGAGCGACGCGGGGACGCCGAGGAGGCCGTAGTCGAAGGCATGGCTGCAACGGGCGGTGTGATCACCGCGGCGGCCGTGATCATGATCTCGTTGTTCGCGTCGTTCGCGGCGTTGTCTGGTGACCTGACGACCAAGTTGTTCGGCGTCGGGCTTGCAACGACGATCTTTCTCGACGCGTTCCTGATCCGCTCGGCGCTCGTGCCGGCGGTGATGGCAATTCTCGGTGAGAAGGCCTGGTACATCCCGAAGTGGCTCGACCGGATCACGCCAAAGCTCAACGTCGAGCCGCCCGAGACGCTTCACACGGATGCCGAAACCGGAAAAACGGTCCACGTCGAGCCGCCACCCACTGCGCAGCCATAGCTGAAATTCCGTATGCTGCGGCGCATGGACGTCGCAGCATTTAAGGAAGGTCAAAAGACAGTCTGGTCGCTGGGCGAGTTCGCCGACATCGCGTCGATGATCCGACCGGCATCGGAGACAATCATGGACAAGGCCGGCGTGCAGAGCGGGGACACCCTGCTCGACGTCGCCTGCGGAACAGGAAATCTCGCGATCCCGGCAGCCCAGCGCGGCGCGATCGTGGCAGGCATCGACATCACGCCCAAGCTGGTGGAGATCTGCCGCAACGAGGCGGCAGCGGCCGGACTGTCGATTGACATTCGCGAAGGCGACGCCGAAGCGCTTGACTTCCCGGACGATTCATTCAACAAAGTGATCTCAGTCTTCGGGATGATGTTCGCCCCGCAGCACGAGCTTGCGGCCTCCGAAATGGTTCGCGTCTGCGAACCCAGCGGCACCGTCGCGATCACCACCTGGACGGTCGAGGGCATGAACGGCAGGTTGTTCGGCGTGATGGGCAACCACATGCCGCCTCCACCGGAAGGCATGCAGACCCCGTACCACTGGGGGACCGAGGAGCACGTGCGCGAGATGTTCGAAGACTCGATCCAGTGGAGCTTCTCCCGCGAGCTCGTCAGCTTCCGCGCCGAAGACGCCGCCAAGTGGTACGAGTTCATGGAAGAGAAGCTCGGCCCGTTGGTGATGGCCCGCGCGGCGCTCGAACCCCAGGGCAAGTACGAGGCGCTGCGCGAGGACCTGATCGCGCACTACGAGACGTTCAACACAGCTACCGACGGCAGCTTCAACGGCGAGGCTGAGTACCTGCTGGCCGTCGGCCGACTGCCCTAAGCGTTGTTGATCATCACGTGCTTGATCTCGGTGTAGTCCTCTAGCGAGTACATCGAGAGGTCCTTGCCATAGCCCGACTGCTTGTATCCGCCGTGGGGCATCTCGGAGACCAGCGGCATGTGGTCGTTCACCCACACGCAGCCAAAGTCGAGTGACTTGGCGGCGCGCATGGCGCGGCCGATGTCCCGCGTCCACACTGAAGCTGCAAGGCCATAGTCGACGCCGTTGGCGTATTCGATGGCCTGCTCCTCGCTGTCGAACTTCTGCACCGTCACGACCGGGCCGAAGATCTCGCGCTGGACCACTTCGTCGTCCTGAGCGAGGTTCGCGACGACCGTCGGTTCAAGGAAGAATCCGGCGTCGCCAATCTCTTTGCCGCCGGTCACGATCTCGGCGTGGCCCGGAACGCGCGAGAGGAATCCCTCGACGCGCTCGCGCTGCACCCCGGAGACGAGCGGACCCATCTCGGTCTCGGCGTCCTGCGGATCGCCGACCTTCACGGCCTTGGCCGCGTCGGCCAGTCCAGACACGAACTCGTCGTAGATCTTCGGACCTGCGAGAACGCGCGAAGCAGCGGTGCAGTCCTGGCCGGTGTTGTAGTAGCCGCCGATTTGAACGCCCTCGATGACTGCCTCGAGATCTGCGTCATCAAACACCACGACCGGCGCCTTGCCGCCGAGCTCAAGATGCACGCGCTTCAAAGAATCCGCCGCCGCCTTGGCGATCCACTTTCCGGTGCCAACCGATCCGGTCAAGGAGACCATCGACACGTCGGGGTGGGTGACCAGATGCTGACCGACCGGGTCGCCATGACCAAAGACCACGTTGAAGACGCCGTCGGGCACGTGCTCGGAAACGACCTGCGCAAGCAACTGCGATGAAACCGGGGTGAACTCAGATGGCTTGAGCACGATCGTGTTGCCGCCGGCAAGCGCCGGGCCAATTTTCCACGCCGCCATCAACAGCGGGTAGTTCCACGGCGCGATCTGCCCGACCACGCCGACGGGCTCGCGGCGAATCATCGAGGTGTAGCCGTCCATGTACTCGCCCGCTGCCTTGCCCTCCATGTTTCGGCATGCTCCCGCGAAGAAGCGCAGGCAGTCAACGACCTGCGGGATCTCTTCCTTGGCGTACTCGATCGGCTTTCCGACGTTGTCAGATTCCAGTTGCGCGAATTCATCAGCCCGCGCCTCAATTGAGTCAGCGATTTTCAGCATCGCCAGGGAGCGCTCCTGCGGAGTGGTAACCGACCACTTCTCGAACGCCGACTTCGCAGCGGCGACGGCCGCATCGACCTCCGATGTCTCGGAAGTTGGCGCAGTCGCGATCGCGCTACCGGTCGCCGGGTTCAGGACATCCTCGGTTGCGTTGGCGGCAACTGACTTGCCGCCGATGAAGTTCTCGATCGTTGTGGTCATGGCGGTGTGCCTTTCTACAGCAGCTTGTACGGAGCGTGGTACTCGGCGCCGACGGCTTCGGCGACGGGCTGGTTGGTGATTTTGCCCTTGGCGACGTTGATGCCGGGGCTGAGGCCCGGGTCCAGTCGGCATGCTTCCTTCACGCCATGGTTGGCGAGCATCAGGATGTACGGCAGCGTGGCGTTGGTCAGCGCGTACGTGGCCGTAATCGGCACGGCGCCCGGCATGTTCGCCACGCAGTAGTGCAGGATCCCGTCGACCTCGTAAGTTGGGTCCGAGTGGGTGGTTGGTTTGGAAGTTTCGAAGCAGCCGCCCTGGTCAATCGCAACATCAACCAGCACCGTCCCGGGCTTCATCAGCTGGAGCTGTTCGCGCGTGATCACGTGCGGAGCCTTTGCGCCGTGAACGAGAACCGATCCGATTACGAGGTCGACTGTGGGCAGCATCTGCTCTATCGCCAGGGTCGAGCTGTGGACGGTCGATGCCCGCCCGTCAAAGATCGACTCGAGCTCGCGGAGGCGCGGAATCGACATGTCGAACACGAAAGTGTCCGCCTGCATTCCGATCGCGATGTTTGCCGCATTAAGGCCGACCACACCGCCTCCGATCACCATCACATTTGCGGCGGCGACGCCCGGGACGCCCCCGAGCAGCATTCCGCGCCCGCCCATCGGCTTCTCCAGCATGAACGCCCCGCTCTGCGTTGCGAGCTTCCCGGCGATCTCACTCATCGGTGCAAGTAGCGGCAGGCGGCCCAACTTGTCCTCAACGGTTTCGTAGGCGATGCACGTCGCTCCGCTCTCAACCAAACCCTGGGCGAGTTCGGGTACCGGCGCAAGGTGCAGATAGGTGAAGAGCACCTGGTCCTTGCGCAGCATCTTCACTTCCTCGGGTTGCGGCTCCTTGACTCCGAGGATCATGTCGGCCTCGGCGAAAACGGCCACGGCATCGGGAAGGATCTTCGCGCCCTGAGCGGCAAAATCGCCGTCTGAGAGGGAGCTGCCGTCGCCGGCGCCGGATTGGATCAGCACCTCGTGTCCGTACTCGGTCAGCTCGCGCACGCCTACGGGCGTCAAAGCGACGCGGTACTCATCGGTCTTGATTTCTGTGGGTACTCCGACCTTCACGACACATCTCCTCAGTGTTCAGTCACGCTGAAAACAGCGTTCCTACTTGCAAGCTCGTCGAACATGTCCTGCGGAACGATCGCCGCCTCCGGAGGTATCGCGCCTCGCGCGGTGATCTTGCCCCTGGCCATCAGCCTCACCGCCGCTGCTGCTGGCGCGGACGTTGATATGACGCTCCCGCCGAGACCCCATTGCGGAACCGGAGAGGTCTTGCAGGTCACGCGTACGCGGCGATCACCTGAAAACGCATCGACAATGTGGAATGAAATGGTTTTCGCTGACGGCTTCACGGCTTCGGCGGCAGCGGCCACAACTTCTTCGGGCGTCGCGGTCGTAAGTTCGATCAGTCGGTTCAACACCGCTGGGCCGAGCGAAAGCTTGAAGGTGCACTCGGTGCAGCCAAAACTCGTGCCGAAGGTCAGCACTTCGGAGTGCAGGGTGTAGATCGCTGGCGCGTCGCCAATCGGCTCCGGGAAGTCGACGATCCCCGCGTCGGATAGCGGCTCGATCGCGACCGCCTCACCGCCGCGCAGAATCATCGGCTTCAGAGTCAGCTCGTCGAGCAACGTTTGCACTGCGTATGGCGGAGCGAATCCATCGGGAGGATCGAGGTCGCGACCGCCCGCGATCGCGTCGATGGTGTCCACCTTGCCGCCAAGCTTCTCGGTCGCGACCGCCGCCATCAGGTTGGTCTTGCCCGGCGCCGAACCCATGCCCAGCAGAGCGAGCAGTCCGGCAGACTCGAAGCGATCGTTCAGCGTCAGCTGTTCGGCAGTCACGTGGTACAAACCGCCGAGGTCGATGTAGTGCGTGCCGCTGCGAAGGCACGCCTCCATGACATCGACGTTGATCCGATAACTCGCCGAGTTGACGAGCACGTCCACGTCGGTCAGCTGCGATTCAAGCGCGCCCTCTTCGCGCCCGTCGACCTCAATCGCCACCGACTTGCCGCCGCCGTGTTCGCGCGCGGTCGCCTCGGCCTTTGCGCCGTCGAGATCAAGCAGCTTCAGCGCCGCCGCCTCGGGCGACTCCGCAAGGTCACGAACGATCGGCGGGGCGATTGTCCCACCGGCGCCGAGCACTGCGACGGTCAATCCGTCAGACAATTTTGTCCCACGCCTCTGTCAGCACCGAGCGCAGGATGCCGTCGATCTCGGCGAACTGCTCCGGGCCGGCAATCAGCGGCGGGGAGAGTTGGATGACTGGGTCGCCGCGATCGTCGGCGCGGCAGATCAGCCCCTTGTCAAAAAGTGCATTGGAGAGAAATCCGCGCAGCAGCTTCTCGGACTCCTCGTCGGTGAAGGTCTCGCGCGTCTCCTTGTTCTTGACAAGCTCGATCGCGTGGAAGTAGCCGGCGCCACGAACGTCGCCGACGATCGGCAACTCAAGCAGCCCATCGAGCATGGAGCGGAACGCAGGCTCGTTCTTGAGCACGTGGCCGCAGAGATCCTCGCGCTCGAAGATCTCGATGTTCGCGAGCGCGACTGCCGCGCTGATCGGGTGGCCGCCGAAGGTGATGCCGTGGTTGAAGACCTCGTCGCCCTTCATGAACGGCTCGGCGATTTTGTCGGTCGCGATCACTGCGCCCATCGCCGCGTAGGCAGAAGTGAGGCCCTTCGCGGTCGTAACGATGTCCGGCGAGTAGTCGAAGCGCTCGTGGCCGAAGTAATACCCGAGGCGGCCCCAGGAGCAGATCACCTCGTCGGAGACGAGCAGCACGTCGTGGCGGTCGCAGATCTCGCGAACCCGCTGGAAGTAGCCCTCGGGCGGCGTGTAACACCCGCCGGCGTTCTGGACGGGCTCGAGGAATACGGCGGCGACCGTCTCTGGGCCTTCGAACTCGATGATCCGTTCGATCTCGTCGGCCGTCCAGAGCGGGTCCGGGTGGTTGTTGTCGTGGTAGGTGTTGGTGTTCGGGGCGTGTCGTGTGCCCGGAGCGAGCGGCTCGAACTCGGTGCGCAAGCTCTGAATTCCTGTGATGGCGAGCGCGCCGTGGTACGTGCCGTGGTAAGCGATGTCGCGCGAGATCACCTTTGTTTTCAAGGGGTTACCCGTGCGCTTGTGGTACGCCTTGGCGAGCTTCCACGCCGACTCGACGGCCTCGCCGCCACCGCTCGTGAAGAACACGCGATTCAGGTCGCCAGGCGCGAGTTCGGCGATTTTTGCGGCCAACTCAATCGAGCGCGGGTGCGCGTAGGACCAGTTCGTGTAGAAGCCAAGTTCGGCCGCCTGCTTTGCGGCGGCCTCGCCGAGTTCAGCCCGACCGTGGCCCGCGTTCACGCAGAAAAGCGCAGAGAGACCGTCGAGATAGCGCTTGCCGTTGTCGTCGTAGACGTAACAACCTTCGCCGCGCACGATGATCGGAATGTCGTGGTCGGCATATGCGCCCATGCGCGTGAAGTGCATCCAGAGGTGCCGTTTGGCGAGCTCCTGCAGGTCGCGCGTTTCGCTGTGTGCGTCTGTGACCTGATCGTCGGTGAATGTTGCCATCGAACACCTTCCTCTTTCTGTGCCGTTTTCGGCTCCTCGGTCGCCAGCGTATAGGAAAGGCGGGGCGGGAAGAGGCGATCCGCTGGACCACTAATGGGTACTTCCATATCGCGCCGCATCCGTTCGGCGGGAGGCGTAGGATCGGATCGATACCGGGGGGTAGGACACCCGGGCCCACGAACGGAGGCAGTTGAATGAGTGTTGCCGATTTGCCCGAACGAGGAGGGAAAGGACTTCGCTCCAACGCGATCGGATTCGTGTCGAGCACCGTCATTGGTGTGGCGTCCACCGCCCCGGGTTACAGCCTTGCTGCGACGCTCGGATTTGTAGCCGCCGCGGTTGGATTCCAGAGCCCGGCGATCATGATCGTCGCGTTCATCCCGATGCTCTTCATCGCGACGTCGTACTTCTACATGAACCGCGCGGATCCCGACTGCGGAACGACGTTCACCTGGGTCACCAAAGCGATGGGGCCGCGCGCCGGATGGATGGGCGGCTGGGCGATCATCGTCGCCGACGTGATCGTGATGGCGAACCTGGCGCAGATCGCTGGTCTCTACAGCTACGAGCTGGTCGGCTGGACCGCCGCGGCGGAATCGACGTGGGCCGTGACAATCCTCGGCGTTCTGTGGATCCTGCTCATGACCTGGATCGTGGGTCGCAGCGTGGAGCTTTCGGCCCGGACCCAGAACTATCTGCTTGGCGCCGAACTTCTGACGCTGGGAGCGTTCGCGGTGGTCGCGATCTACAAGGTGTACGCCGACCCCGGTCCAAACGCAGTCGAACCAGCGCTCTCGTGGATCAACCCGTTCGCGATCGACAGCTTCAGCGCGCTCACTTCAGGCGTTCTGCTCGCGGTGTTCATCTACTGGGGCTGGGACTCGACGGTCACCGTCAATGAGGAGACCACCGATTCTTCTCGCACGCCCGGACTCGGCGCGCTCACCGCCACAGTGATCCTGGTGTTCACCTACGTGATCGTCTCGGTCGCCGCCCAGGCGTACGGCGGTGTCGATTCGCTGGTCGAGAATTCAGATGACGTTCTGTCCAAGCTCGGCACCGAGGTCTTCGGGTCCCCATGGGACAAGATCTTGATAATCGCGGTCTTGACGTCGGCTGCGGCGTCCACGCAGACGACGATCCTCCCGACGGCGCGCACGTCGCTCTCGATGGCTCGCGCGAAGGCGCTGCCGGCGAAGTTCGGTGAGGTCCATGACCGCTACTTCACCCCGTTCTTCTCGACCTGGGTGATGGGCATCAGTTCGATCGTCTGGTACGTCGGGCTGACGGCGCTCTCCGAGAACATCCTCTACGACTCGATCGCGGCACTCGGTCTGATGATCGCGTTCTACTACGGGATCACCGGATTCGCATGCGTCATCTATTACCGGAAAGAGCTGTTCAAGAGCGCGAAGAACTTCTTCTTCATCGGGGTGTGCCCGACGATCGGTGGCGTGATGCTGTCGGCGATTCTCGTCAAGAGCATCATCGACCTCTCAAAGCCGGAGAATTCCGAATCGCGCGCATCCTGGCTGGGCCTTGGGCCCCCGCTGGTGATTGCGATCGTGTTCGCGATCATCGGTCTCGGTCTGATGCTCTACTGGAACAAGGTCAGCCCGATGTTCTTCAAGCTCAAGCCCCAGGTCGCAGACCCGCAAGTGCTCACAGGCGAGAAACAAGCGGTCGCCAGCTTTGCCGCAGAAGAAGAGGAGGACTGATCATGCCCGGAATAGTCGTAGGAATTGACGGGAGCACTTGCTCCGACATGGCGGTCGCCGAAGCTGCGGTCCTCGCGACGGAACTCGGCGAGAAGCTCTTCGTGGTGTTCGGCTATGAGCCATGGCGGGGGGGCGGCGAGATCCAGGATCATCGCCTAGCGCTCGAGGATCTGGGCCACAAGGTTGGGGGCGCTGCGGTCGAGCAGGCGAAGGAAGTCGGCGCGGAGGCCGAGCTGAAACTCGTCGATCGCGGTTCGGTCGACGCTCTGCTCACCACGGCCGACGCTGTCGACGCGCGGATGATCGTCGTCGGAAGCTACGGCGACTCACCACTGAGGGGCGCGATCCTCGGATCGACGCCGCACAAACTGGTCCACCTCTCGAAACGCCCCGTGCTCGTCGTGCACGGCGCCGACGAGTAGTGGAGGCAGCTGCGCCGAACGGCTTCGTGGTCCCGACCGCGGAGCCGTTCGACCCGGAACTGCAGGCTCTCGCGGACAAACTTCCTGGAGGGCTGGCGCTGCCGGTCGAAAACGATCCGGTCAAGTCGCGTGACCGGTTCCGGAGGATCACTGTGGCGCTGCGCGAGTCACTGCCGCCGGGAAACCTGGAGCGGATGGACGACATCGCTGTGCCGGGCGCCGCTGGCGATCAGGCCGCGCGTGTGTACGTTCCGGTCGGCGGGGGCAACGGCGGCACGCTGTTGTTCTTTCACGGCGGTGGATTCATCATCGGCGACATCCCGTCGTATGAATTGCAGGTTCGGTCGTTTGCCGAGCGCACCGGGATGATCGCGATCAGCGCGGAGTACAGACTTGCGCCGGAGGATCCTTTTCCGGCGGCGGCGGACGATGCGGTTTCGATCGCCTCGTGGGTGATTGAGAATGTGGAGAAGTTCGGCGGAGACGCTTCGCGGATCGTGGTTGCAGGCGACAGCGCTGGTGGCAATCTTGCTGCGGTCGTCGGCCAACACGTGGATGGAATCGCCGGTCAGGTGCTGATCTATCCAGCGATCGACTTTTCGAGGACCTACGACTCTGTCGATCAGCATGCTGATGGGCCGGTGCTCACGAAGGAAGCCGGGATGGTGTTCCAGAAGGCCTACCTCGCGGATAGCGACCCCGCAGACCCGCGGATCTCGCCGTTGCTGGCCGAGGACTTCGGCAACCAGCCCCCGAGCGTCGTGGTCACGACCGAGTACGACATACTGCGCGACGGCGGACTGGCCTACGCAGCCAAACTCGATGAGTTCGGCGTGCAGGTCAAGCACCTCCACCACCCGTCTCTGATGCACGGGTTCATGGGGTGCTTTCCGTTCAGCAAGGCTTGTGATCGTGCGCTCGATGAGATCTGCGCTGCGGCCGTTGAACTTTCAAACAGGTGATTTCGTACTCCTACGTTCGTCCACCCCGCTGATCCACACCCGCTGATCCGCCGAAACCACAAGACACACCACGGCTATCCACGGAGGGAACATGCCGGAGAACACCTTTGCGCGGAGCGCAACGCAGCCCAGCACGAATTCAGTCAGCTCAGTCCGCATGTCGGAAGTGCTTGGCGCGCTCTCGCAGGCGCTTGACATCACCGAAGGTCAGCCCGCCGGTCACTCGGCTCGTAGCTGTGCGATCGGTATGCGCCTGGCGCAAGAGACCGGCCTGCCGGCCGATCAGCAGTCCTCCCTCTTCTACGCGCTCCTGATGAAGGACGCCGGTTGCTCTTCCAACTCGGCAAAGGTCTGCGCGCTGTTCGGTCACAACGACATCGTGATCAAGCGCGACGGCAAGACCGTGGACACCGACTCACTGAAGGCCATGGTCGGATACATCTCGCGCAACCTCTCCCCCGACGGCTCGTACCTGACCCGGGCGAAAATGTTCAAGCAGTTCGTCGGCAACGGCGCCAACATCGGCCGTCTGCTGACCAAGACTCGTTGTGAGCGCGGCGCGGAGATCGCGCGCAAGCTCGACTTCACCGAGGACACTGCTTCTGCGATCCACTCACTCGACGAGCACTGGGACGGCGGCGGACACCCCGACGGCCTGAAGGGCGTCGAGATCCCGCTGCTCGGCCGTTATCTCGGCCTCGCTCAGTGCGTTGACTTCTATCGCAACGCCGCCGGTATCGACGGCATGTACGAAGTGATCGAGGACCGCGCTGGGCGCTGGTTTGACCCGGACCTCGTGATCGCGCTCCAAGCGATTCGCAACGACACTCGCTTCTGGGAGAGCCTTACCTCCAAGCGACCCGAAAGCCTCGTTCGCTCATACGAACCCGAGGACCGTGTGAAGATCGCAACCGACGCACGCATCGACCGTGTCGCCGAAGCATTCGCCCAGGTGATCGACGCCAAGTCGCCCTACACCGCGACGCACTCTGCGGGTGTGGCAGAGATCGCCGTTGGAATCGGAAAGGTCCAGGGCCTGATCCCCAAGGAGATCAATGACCTCAACCGCGCGGGCCTGCTGCACGACATCGGCAAGCTCGGTGTTCCGAACACGATTCTCGACAAGCCGAACAAGCTCTCGGCGGCCGAGTGGCAGGTGATGCGCGAGCACCCTCGTTACACCGAGGAGATTCTCAGCCAGGTTTCAGTCTTCAAGCCGATCGCGCAGATGGCAGGACGCCACCACGAACGCCTCGACGGCACGGGCTACCACCGCGGAATCCGCGGCGAACAGATGACGCAGATGGACAAGATCCTTCAAGTCGCTGACGTCGCCGAGGCGCTGGCTGCTGATCGTCCGTATCGCGCGGGGATGAGCGTGGAGCGAGTGCTTGCGATCGTTGACTCCGAAGCGGGCACGAAGCTCGACCCGGGTTCGGTCGAGGCTCTGCATGTGTATCTCGACAGCATCCAGCCGATTACGCGCGCGAGCTTGGCCGCTTAGGTTCAACTCAGAACGAGTGCCCGAGAGCGACGCCGGCGACCACGCCGAGAAATCCGATCGACGTGCTGAAAGCGATGTTCCGGATCGCGCCGATCGGGTAGCCGTCCACGTTCAATCGCTCGCTCTCGAACATCCAGGTCGAGAAGGTTGTGAAGCCGCCGAGGAAGCCAACCGCGAGGAGCAGCGTGAGGTCGCGGTCAGCGTTCGCACCGAAGAGAATCCCGATCGCAAACGCTCCGACGAGGTTCACCAGGAACGTGCCGAGCGGGAACGCGCTCGGATCTTCACGAGTGATTCCGCGATGCACCGCGAAGCGAGCGACCGATCCAAGGCCGCCAAGCAGCGCGACTGAGATCGCCAGGATCACGCGAGGTCCTTTCCGCGATTGACGAAGCGGCGGGCTGAGGTCACGGCGAGGAACCCGCAGAAAATGCTCACGAACGGATAGGCAGTCGCGGTGAAGTACTGGTGCGCGTCGAGCAACTGGTAGATCTCGAGTTGGAACGTGGAGAAGGTCGTCAGCGCCCCGCAGAATCCGGTCCCGATCAGCGAGACCTCCAGCCCTGTGCCACGATGAGCGATCACGAGTCCGAGGATCACGCAGCCCGCGATGTTGGCGAGGAAGATCGGCCACGGCCAGCTGCCGCCGTAGGAGCCGAACAGCTCGACGAGTCCGTAACGCGCCAGCGCGCCAGCGAATCCGCCGACAAAAACCGCGGCGCATTCGGCCACGAAACCAGGTCGCACGTCCTCGTGAATTGCCACCGAGCGGTTCATCCAGCATATGATCGCGCACGGCCATCCCGCATTGCCTTAAAGGAGCAGCAAGTGTCTTCACTCGACCGCGACGGAAACGTCTTCGTTCTCAACCTGGGTGACGATGAAAATCGTTATAACCCCGATTCGGTCAGCGCGCTCAACGCGCACCTCGATGAAGTGGAAGCTGCCCCGTCACCGCGTGCACTCGTTGTCGTCGGTACGGGCAAGATCTGGTCCAACGGTCTCGACCTTGAATGGATGGGCGCGAACGTCGAGAGCGTTCCGGCATTCATCAACGAAGTCCACTCGCTTCTTGCGCGCGCGCTTGAGTTTCCAGTCCCGACCATCGCCGCTTTGAACGGCCATACCTTCGCCGCTGGCGCGATGCTGGCGATCGCGTTCGACGAACGAATCATGCGCGACGACCGTGGCTACTACTGCCTGCCCGAGGTGGACATTCGGATCCCGTTCACGCCGGGCATGGACGCGCTCATAAAGGCGCGCCTGAAGCCGCAGGTCGCCCACGAGGCGATGACCACGGGCAAGCGGTACACCGCAGTCGAGGCGCTCGAAGCCGAGATCGTTCAGGGCGTCGCCTCCGAGGCCCAGGTTCTGCCCGCCGCCATCGAGCGCGCCAGCGCGCTTGCCGACAAGGACGGCGGCACGCTCGGGATCATCAAGCAACGCCTCTACGCCGCCGCGGTCGCAGTGCTGCGTGACGTTGAGGCAAACAAGCTGCCGGGACTGGGAGACTAGGCACATGAAAGCTATTCAAGTCAAGGAATTTGGCGGGCCGGAAGTACTCGAGCTCGTAGAGATCGATGAGCCGGTCGCGCCCGAGGGCGCGTTGCTGATCGACGTCGAAGCAGCCGGCGTCAACTTTGCAGACACCCACCAGGCCGAGAACTCTTACCTCGCCCCGGCCGAGCTTCCGCTCGTCCCGGGCGGCGAAGTGATCGGTAGGACGCAGGACGGACGCCGCATGGTCGCGCTGGTCAGCGGCGGCGGCTACGCCGAAAAGGCAGTTGCCTGGCCCCAGGCCGCTTGGGAAGTTCCGGATTCGGTCAGCGCAGGCTCAGCACTTGCAATTGTTCTGCAGGGCGCGACTGCCTGGCACCTGTTGAAGACTTCGGCGAAGCTCGATAAGGGCGACACAGTGGTTATCCATGCGGCCGGCGGCGGCGTTGGCACGATTGCCGTCCAGCTGGCCAAGCGCTGGGGCGCCGGGCGCATCATCGCCACCGCCTCAACGGAGGAGAAGCGCGCCCAGGCCATCGAGCTCGGCGCGGACGCCGCGATCGATTCCCGCATCAACACCTCCGAAGAGATGAACCAACGCATTCGCGGTGCCAACGACGGCCAGAAGGTCGACGTGATCCTCGACATGGTCGGCGGACCGACAACCGATGGCAGCACGAAGGCCCTGGCGCCGTTCGGTCGCCACGTCGTCTACGGAATGGCCGGGCGCGTCCCGCCGAAGGACATCAGCGTCGGAATGCTGATGGGGACCTCGCGAGCCGTGATCGGATTCTGGCTCGTCCACTGCATGACGAAGCCCGGGATGATGGATGCCGCGATGACCGATCTGATCGAACTTGTGGACTCAGGAAAGCTGCGCACGATCGACGGCGGCAGTTTCCCGCTGTCAGATGCCCGAGCGGCTCACGAGGCGATCCGCGGGCGCGGCACCAGCGGCAAGCTGATTCTCGTTCCGTAGCCGCGGGGGCCTATAGGTCGTCGACAAAAGTGCAGATCGCTGCGATGACTTCAGACGCGTGCGTGAGTTCTTCGGGATTGAAGCCTTCAAGCGCTTCGTCCCAGGCGGCCCGCATCTCATCGATTCGTTCGGTGAGCATCGCGATCCCGGTATCGGTAAGAGTTGTGATCACGACGCGCTTGTCGTCTTCCTGACGATTGCGCTCGACCACGCCGGCGACCGCGAGTTGATCGAGCATGTGCGTCGTCGTCGCAGGCGTGAGACCGGCTGCCTCTGCGAGCTGACCAGAGGACATCGGGCCGTTCTCGGCCAGCGGCCCAAGCAAGTTGACCTGCGGGGCGGTGAGCCGTCCCGGCTGCATCGCATCCCTTCCGCGAAGTCTGCGCTGGGCGCGAGCGACTCCTGAATACGCCTCGCCGAGCCGACTCAGCGCGGCTTCCTTGTCTACGGCAGATACCGAATTTTCCACGTTCATGAGTTTACCCCCCGGTAAATAGATCATGTGCTTCTCGATCATTATTTTGCAACAACGGACACCCTGTTTGCCGCAGCTACCGCCAGCTGGCGGGCGACTTCAACGGAGGGTCCGACTGCCAGGGCGACTCCCATTCGTCGCACCGGTGAAGCCGTAGGTTTACCAAAAATTAGTAGACACAGCTGTTCATCTATCGCGAGCGCTTGCTCGACGCCTGCATAGATCGGCTCGTCGAGATCGCTTTCAGCGAGGATTACGGCGCTAGCTGAATGCGCTTTCAGCGGGATCGTCCCGACGGGTACGGGGAGCCCAAGGATCGCCCTCATGTGAAGGGAGAACTCCGAAAACGCCTGGCTGGCGATCGTCACGAGCCCGGTGTCGTGTGGGCGCGGCGAGACCTCCGAGAAGATCACCTCATCGCCGGCGACAAAAAGTTCCACGCCGAAGATGCCGTGCCCACCGAGGCCATCGGTGATCGTGCGCGCGACTTCCTGGCATTTCGTCAGCACCGCCGGATCAACCGCTGCCGGCTGCCAGCTCTCTCGATAGTCGCCGCCTTCCTGAAGGTGGCCGATCGGCGCGCAGAAGCTGGTGCCTGCGGCGTGACGGACCGTGAGCAGTGTGAGCTCATAGTCGAAGTCCACGAACGCCTCGCAGATGACCCTTCCGCCGCCGACGCGGCCGGCCGCTTCGGCATAGGCCCACGCGGCGGTGATGTCTTCTCCGCTGCGTGCAACCGACTGCCCCTTGCCCGACGACGACATGATCGGCTTGATCACGCAGGGGTATCCGAGCCGCTCGGCGGCGTCGCGCAGCTCTTGCTCGCCGTCGCAGAACTCGTAGGGCGAGGTGGCCAGGCCGAGCTCTTCGGCCGCCAGCCGGCGGATGCCCTCACGATCCATCGTCAGGCGCGCGGCGCGCGCATTTGGCACGACGTGCGCGCCCGCGCTTTCAAATTCTTCGAGCACCTCGGTGGCGATCGCTTCGATCTCGGGGACGATGATCAGCCGCGCGCATGGCTTGTCGCGCTCTTCACTCAGGATCGTCCGCAGCTGATCGGGATCGGACATCGTCAGCACGTGGCTGCGATGGGCCACCGCCATCGTGGGGGCACCGGGGTATCGGTCGCAGGCCACGACTTCGCAGCCAAGACGCACCGCCTCGATCGCAACCTCGCGTCCGAGCTCGCCCGATCCGAGCAGCACGACGCGGGTCGCCGACGGAGTGTTTGGCGTGCCGATCATGGTCAGCGTCGCGAACCCGAGCGGACGATCTTCGCCTCGGCACGGAACAGCCCGCAGTCGCGAGTGATCGCGCGGGTCAGGTTGACCTTGTTCTCGATCGTGCTGTAGCCCACGCTTAGCCGCCGTGCACCATCCCGATCGGGTTGTAGACGCGATCGCTCGGCCTGCCCTCGATCACTTCCCGGCCGTACTCAGCTTCGACGAGTTGGAACTCCGTCAGCCGGCTGATCGGCGGCGCCGGGTGCTCGCCGTTGATGATCGCCTGCAGGAACTCCAGTCCCGAGAGGTGCGCTGCGCTGGCGAGCAGTTCGTCGCTCGGCGTCTCGAACTCAGCGCTTATCTCTTGCTTGGACATCGCGCTGAGGGTACGGTACGCACGTGCCCGACGAAGAATCAAAACTCCCACGCTTCGCCGCGACTTTCGATGAGGACCTGCTGCTCGGTGTTGGCGACGACGTCCCACTCAGCGCCAAGGACGACCCGGCGAGGATCGCCGGAATCGCCGACGAGTTCAAGATGGGCTTTGACGCGCTAGCGGCGGTGCACCGCGGCGTTTCGATCTTCGGCTCGGCGCGAACTCCGGCCACCGACCCCGACTACATCCGTGCCCGCGCGATCGCCGCAGAACTCGGCCGGAACGGATACTCGATCATCACCGGCGGTGGGCCGGGAATGATGGAGGCCGCCAATCGCGGAGCCCAGGATGTAGGAGCAATATCCATCGGCTGCAACATCAAACTTCCGCACGAGCAGGTTCCCAATCCGTACCAGGACATCCGCCTCACGTTCGAGCACTTCTACGTTCGCAAGGTGATGTTCGTTCGTTACGCGCATGCCTTCGTGATCATGCCGGGGGGCTTTGGCACGATGGACGAACTCTTCGAGGCACTGACGCTTGCCCAGACGGCGACGATCCGGCACTACCCGGTGGCCTTGGTGGGCCGAGAGTTCTGGGGCGGGTTGATCGACTGGCTGCGCGAGCGCATGCTCGCGACTGGCAACATCGGCGAAGAGGACCTCGCGCTGATCAACATCTGCGAAACACCCGAGGACGTGCTCGAGCTCGTGCGCGCTGAAAGCCAGTTGCTGCGGTCTTTGACCGCGTGGTAGCCCTGTAGGGTCGCTCCCTATGGGAGCGGAGGAAGAGCAGGCAATCGCGGCGAGGAAACCGTCGCTGCTGCGCGCGGCGCTCGACGGCGAGCGGCGCTCGGGTTCCGCGATCATCGCTCGCGCTGCACCCGCGCTGACGATCGGCGTGATCGGGTCCAATCTAGTCGGAACGGTGATTCTGTTCGTGCTCGTGTCGTGGGTCATTCCGGTGCCCGACCTCGACGACGACCAGAACGTCCGGCTCGTCAACCTGATCGTGCTCGCCGTCTATTTGTTGTTCGCCGTGACAAGCGGGATCGTCAAAACGATCCACGACATCAATCCAGTTCGGCGCTGGCTGTTTGAGGAACGCCCGCCAACGGCGGAGGAGCAGGCGCTGGCACTGCTCGGACCGTCGCGGCTTCTGAAGCGACTCTTGGTGCGCTGGGGCCTGGGCGTCGTGATCTTCACGATCTTGAATGCGGCGATCGAGCCGCGTCTCGCGTTGGTGGTCGCGATCGCCGGAATATTCAGCGGACTCGGCACCTGCGCGTTCTCATACCTGGTCGCCGAGCGCGCGATGCGCGAAGTGGCGCGTCGCGCTCTTGAGGACGGCCCGCGCGAGCACCCGGCCGTGCCGGGCGTGACGGCGCGCGTGATGTGGGCGTGGGCAATCAGTACCGGCACGCCGGTTCTGGGAGTCGTGCTGATCGCGGCGGGCGTCACGACGGGAGTTCTGCCGAACAACTCGCAACAGCTGCTCTGGTCCACGATGATCATCTGCGGCGTTGCGCTGTTCATCGGGGTGCAGGCGATGTGGCTCGTCTCGCGCTCTATCTCCGATCCGATCAAGTCGGTTCGTCGCGGGATCGATCGCGTCGCCGCTGGCGATCTCTCGGTCGAGGTGCCGGTCTTTGACGCGTCCGAAGTTGGATTGCTGCAGAGTGGCTTCAACGACATGGTCGCCGGACTGTGCGAACGCGAACGCGTGCGCGATCTGTTTGGTCGGCACGTCGGCGAAGACGTCGCCGAACAGGCCCTGCTCGTCGGTGCCGAACTAGGCGGCGAAGTGCGCGAGGTGGCCGTGATCTTTGTGGACGTGGTCGGATCGACAGAGATGGCGGCGGCTCGGCCGGCGTCGGAGGTCGTCGAGGTCCTGAACCGATTCTTCGCCGAGGTGATCGAGGCAATCGACCGATTCGATGGCTCGGTGAACAAGTTCGAGGGCGACGCCGCGCTCTGCATCTTTGGCGCCCCGGTCGCGCGGGACGATCCGGCCGGCGATGCGCTTGCGGCGGCGCGGGCGATGGTCGAGGGCCTTCGGCGTGAGCTTCCCGAACTCGGGGTGGGCGTCGGCATCTCCTACGGACCGGTGGTCGCCGGAAACGTCGGATCCGCCGAGCGCCACGAGTACACCGTGATCGGCGACGCAGTCAACGAGGCCGCCCGCCTCACGGAAATCGCCAAGTCGATCGACGGCGGTGTAGTCGCCTCAGGCACAGTGCTCGACCAGGCCCGCGAGTCCGAAGCCCAGCATTGGCGCCGCGGCGAGTCGATCGTCCTACGTGGCCGCTCCGAGCCAACAGTGTTGGCAACACCCCATACCTAAGCCACAAAGTCCTACAAGGTTGCGACTTTGTCGTGCGACATAGGCGCAACCTTGTAGGAGAAAAGCCCTTGTCTACGGGGATTATTTGTTTGGTTGCGGCAGGATGTGGCTTCCTCTACCTCGTTTGATTGGGCGGCTGGGCGGTAGCGG
The DNA here is from genome assembly GCA_016185345.1 of Solirubrobacterales bacterium. Lineage (GTDB taxonomy): Bacteria > Actinomycetota > Thermoleophilia > Solirubrobacterales > JACPNS01 > JACPNS01. The sequence goes on from JACPNS010000008.1 coordinate 98,001, forward strand.
ATTCTTGGCTCGGTTTTCGATCTTGCGCGTTCTGATCTCCTCCCACTTCGTGAAGACGACCTGTTGATACGCGTCCTTCGAATCGAAGAGCCGAAGTCCAATCCCGCTTGCAAGCCAGTCGCTCTCGCGCATGCCCATGTATTCACGATGACTGCTGAACTCGTAGTTCGGACCAAGCACCTCATGGTTTGTATGGACGTACGAGATCAGGTGTCGGATGTCGTCGTGCCCGTCTGCGGCCCGCGCCGAGTATGGGGACTCAAAGATCTGCGCACGTCGGCCGTGCGTCTCGTTGAAGTAGCGGCCGTACGAGGTGAGCACTGACTTCATCAGCGAGATCACGCCGCCCTCCGCTTTCTGAAAGATCAAGAGATGGAAGTGGTTGTCCAGGATGCAGAAAGCGAGGAGCTCGACCTCGTCACGGAGCTTTCTGTACGGGCGATAGTTCGTGTCGAGGATTTTCCGCGGCGACAGATGTCGCTCGATCCGATCTAGAAACTCCCGCTTGTCCCGTCGCTCGGGGAAAACGTGCATATCGTCGATCGCGTGGCCCCAGACATGAACCACCTGACCCACGAGGAATCGCGTCTCTTCCGGATGCAGATCACTGGCCCGCAAAGGCTTTCTAGTTCGTCCCATAACCAGTTAAGGCCCCAGCCAGAATTCTTTACCCCCCCATCAATAGAACTTTTCTGCCAAACCCGATGAGTAAGCCAGAAAGCCCTACAAGGTTGCGACCTTGTCGTACGACATAGAGGCAACCTTGTAGGAGGATGCCGCTTGATTGAGGGACATTCACCGATCGGTACATTGGATCGAATATGGTGCCCGGTATGGAAGCTTCAAGTACGCGCAGTGCATCTCGCCCTAAGGGCATGGCCAAGGACATCACCCCTCCGTACACGGAGGAGCTCGAGGAATTCAGGGACTCGGTTCATGGGTGGGTCACGACGAATCTGCTCCCCCACGCCGACGAGTGGGAAGACGCCAAGTACTTCCCCGACTCCGTCTTCAAGCAGGTCGCAAGCCAGGGCTACCTGGGGCTGAAATTTGAAGAGGAGTACGGCGGATCGTGCACCGGCGGCCCGGACAACGCATCCGACGGCTACCTCGCGGACTCGATTCTGCTTGAGGAGCTCCCGGCCTGCGGAAGCGGCGGAGTTGCGGCCGGACTCTGGGCCCACGCCGGAATCGCGCTGACGCCGATCTGGAAGTTCGGCACGCCCGAGCAGAAGGCCAAATACCTCGCCCCCGGGATCACAGGCGACAAGATCGCGGCGCTCGCAATCACCGAGCCTGGCGCGGGCAGCGACGTCGCTGGCATCACGACCAAGGCCGAAAAAGTGGACGGCGGCTACGTCCTGAACGGTTCGAAGGTCTTCATCACGAACGGCATCCGCGCGCACACGATCGTCACCGCCGCAAAGACGACTCAAGAGGGCGGCCACAAGGGCATGAGCTTCTTCATCGTCGAACGCGGCGAGGGCATCACTTCATCGCCGCTCGAAAAGCTCGGATGGCACGCGTCTGACACCGCCGAGATTTCTTATGAAGACGTCTTCGTCCCCGAGGAGAACCTGCTCGGCACCGAGAACGAGGGCTTCTACATGATCATGGCAAACTTCCAGTGGGAGCGGCTGATGATGGCTTTGGGCGCGGTCGGCGCGATGAAGCTCGTCTACCAACAGACGATCGACTACGCGCACGAGCGCAACGCCTTCGGTCGCCCGATCAGCAACTTCCAGGTGATCCGCCACAAGTTCGCCGACATGGCAACGCAGATCGAGGCCGCGCGCGCGATCACCTACAACGCGCTGCGCCTCTTCATCGAGGGCAAGCAGCCGCTCAGCGAAGTGACAATGGCCAAGCTCTTCACGCAGTCGCTGCTCGTCAAGATCTGCGACGAATGCCTGCAGATCCACGGCGGCTGGGGCTACATGAAGGAATACAAAATCGAACGAGCCCTGCGCGACGCCCGCCTCGGCCCGATCGGCGGCGGCACCGACGAGATCATGAAAGAAATCCTCGGCAAGAGCCTCGGGATCTAGTCGTCGGCACGCCGGCCCATCGAGTTGAACGGCGAGTTCGCGCGGAGCTTCACGCCTGCTGGCGAGTAGTCAGTCATCTTTCCGGCCACGTCGTCCACAGGTCGATCCAGGAGCAGCTCCCAGGCGTCGGCCTCTTCGTCGGTCATCGCTCCGGAATCGCGCAGATCCGCGACGACCTGCTGCGCTCGATCGCAGGTGGCCCGATCGAGGTTCCGCGCCATCGCGCGATGAAACGCCAGCGCGCGCATCTCCATGATCTGCTCAAGGTCGCGCTTGCCCTCGGGGATCTTTGCGGCAATTTTCTCTCGCCGCTTCTCTTTGATATCCACCACGGCATGGACTCCGCCGCCGGCTTCGATCAGCTCGAGCAGCGACAGAACCTCGATCTGCGCCCGCCCCTTCGCATTGTCAATCGTCCGCAGCTTCTTCGAAGAAATCAGCTTCGAGACTTCGGGATGCGGCACGCCGAGCGCCCGCGCTGCCGTGCGCTGCGGCACAGCATCACCCAGAGCAGTTTGGATCCCCTCGATCCCGCGATTCACATCCGTGTTGCCCGGCAGCAGCGCGCGCACGCGCCGTAGGCCGAGCAGTCCATTGAGCATCCGCTCGCGGTCCTCTTCGGTCACAGGCACCCGCCCAGCTTAAAGAGAACGCGGCCGGAGCTTTCGCCCCGACCGCGGTACTGCCGAGAGTTGCGCCCTTAGTGACGGATCGAAGCGGTTAGATTGCTGCTGCTGACCGTCGGGAGCACGCTCAGGACCGAGCTCGACTTCAAACTCAACTGGATCGTGTGACCGGCGGCCGCCGAGAGCGTCAGGTTGGTCTTCGTTGCGTCGAGATTCGTGCGAAAGATCCCGAAGAGATCGAACAACACGGTCGCGCTGTCGCTGGCGACGGGGCTGCCATCGACGATGATGCTCATCGTGTATGTGCTGCCGAAGCCGACGGTGCTCGCGAGGCCGTTGATCTGAGCTGCGAGGTCAACCGTGTAGTTGCCGGTGAGGCCGTTCGGGTTGGCCGGGATGTCGATCGTCAGCGTAGTGTCCGGGCAACCGAGCAGCGAGTTCAGGCTGGCGTTGCCGGTGCAGAGGATGCCCCACTGGAACCCGCCGGTCTTGGACATAGTGACCGGGTCCTTGAAAACGCCGAAGGGCTTGACGACCGGAGCCGTCGCGTTGCCTGCTGCGTCGGTGCCGATGCAGGTGAAGGTGTGGCTGCCGTTGCTGAGCACCGCCGTGGTGTACGGCGAAGTAACTGATGCGTAGGAGCCAGCGTCGACCTTGCACTGGAATGTCGTGCCGGCTTCGTTGGAACTGAACGTGAAGTCGTGCTTGCCGTCCCAGCGCGGTGCGCCGTCGGTGATCGTGATCGTTGGGACAGTCGTGTCGACCGTGATCGACTTGGTGACTTCGGCCGTCGCGTTGCCGGCAGTGTCGATTGCGCGGCATGTGACGGTGTGAGCACCTTCGCTCAGAACCGCAGTGGTGAATGGGCCGACGACCGTGACCCAGGCGCCGCCGTCGACCTTGCACTGAAGGTTTCCGCCGCTTCCGCCGCCCAACGTGTAGGTCGGAGTATTGTCGTTGATCAGACCGCTCGGACCGGTGACCGTGACTGCACTCGGCGCCGTCGTGTCAATCACAACCGAGTAGGCGTTGTCCGGGCCCTTGACTCCTGTGGCAGAGACGTAGCGGCAGGTGATGGTGTGCGAGCCGTCGGCGAGCGCCGCCAGCGTCCACGGTGATGTGACCGTGGTGAAAGAGCCATTGTCGACCTTGCACTCGATATAGCCGCCAGTGGCAGAGGTAATGAGAGTGAAGGTCGGCGTGTTGTCGTTGGTGTTTGACGGGCCGGTTATCGTGACCGTGCCCGGAGCGGCAGAGTTGATCGTGACGTTGGCCGAGGAGTTCGGACCGACGTTGCCAGCTGTATCGACGCGGCGGCAGGTCACTGAGTGCACGCCATCGGTGAGGGCGGCCGTCGTGTAGGTCGAGCCGGTTGCGGCAAACGTTCCGCTGTCGGTCTTGCACTCGTAGGTGTCGCCCTGGAGCGCACCGCTGAGGTTGAATGACGGCGTCGTGTCGCTGGTCGCGCTGCTCGGACCGCTGATCGTGACTGCGCCCGGCGGCGTCGTGTCGACAACGAGCGTGAACTCGGCGACCGGGCTCAAGTTTCCAGCGTCGTCCTGCTGGCGGCACTGGATCAAGTGGGTGCCGTCCCCAAGAGCTTCGGTGGTCAGCGGGCTGGAGATGTTCCAGGCCTGAAGACCGTCGACGGCGCAGCCGAGGCTTCCGCCGGGCTCTGACCTAGTGACCGTGAAGGTCGGCGTGTTGTCTTTGCTCGGGCTGGCCGGACCGCTGAGCGCGGGCGCGCCAGGCGAAGTGCGATCGATCGTCAGCGTGTACGTCGTCTCGGGGCCAACGTTGCCGGCGCCGTCGACGTAACGGCAGGTGATCGTGTAGGTGCCCTCGGGGAGGACCGGGAGGACCCAGTTCGCATCCACTGTGGTGAAGTTCACGAACGGTCCGTTGTAGCCGCCGCCGGAGATCTTGCACTCGGTGAAGCCGCCGCTCTCGCCCGCAGGCGGGGTGACGTCAACCGTCGGCGTCTCGCCGTTGCTTGAACCGTTGTTGCTCCCCGGGACCGTGATGGTCGGGCCGCTGGTCGGGGCCGTCGAGTCGACCGTGACCGTGACGGTCGTCGGGTCGCCCGCGTTGCCGGCGCCGTCGACGTAACGGCAGGTGATCGTGTGCGAGCCATCGGAAAGCGTCGGCGTGGTCCAGGTCGAAGTGACCGTGACGTACGCGCCGTCGTCGATCTTGCACTCGATGCGACCGTCGGTCTCGCCGGCCGGCGGCGTGATCAGGAAGGTCGGCGTGTTGTCGTTCGTGGTGCTCGGGCCGGTGATCGTCACGACGCCGGGAGCGGTCGTGTCGGCGCCGTTGCTGCCGTTGCCGCCGTTGCCGGATCCGCCGTTGCCGCCGTTGCCGCCGTTCCCGTTCTTGTCACATGCCTTCGTGAAGGTGGCGTTCCCGGCCTTGATCTGATTCCCGAGATTCTTCAGGCGCTTGCGCAGAACCTTCTTGCGGTTCTTGGCTTTCTTCGAGTTGCCCTTGACCTTGCGCAGCTGCATCTTGCGCTCGTACTGAAGGTTGATCAGTGAGTCGAGCTTGGAGAAAGTGATTGAGCACTCAGCACTGAGTGCCGAGGTGGTGCCAACGCCCTGGCACAGAGTCTTCAGTGAAGCGCGCGCCGAGTTGACCTTCTTGTCGGCCTTCTTGACCGACTTCTTGGCGGCCTTCCTGGCCTTTGACGTCGTGGCGGTCTTCAGCCTGTAGCGCGGCACGGCGCGTGCGGCGAGCGCTGCGTTGACTGCTGTGACTGCCTGACCGCAGTTCTGCGGCGCTTTGACCATCGCGGTCTTCTTCTTGGCTTTGGCTGCTTCAGCAGAGGCCGCACTTGCCGTGTCGCTGAATGCGGCGATCTGCAGAAGGGCAGCGGCGGCCAACACCAGGGCGGCAATTGAGATCTTTGAAATCGTAAGAATCGTGCGGCTCCCGGCGGCACGGTACTTGAATACGAAATTCACTTGCAAACCAATCCTTTGATTTCCTGAGTTTTGTCGCCGGGCTCAGAGGGGCGTTCCCGGCCATAAAAAAAGCGAGCGTCAACGCTCGCAGCGGTCGCGCAACGCCTGAAACATCCTGTTTCTGGACGGCGACCAATCTCAATCTATGAATTCTGCGCCGTTTGTCAAGCCCTGCGCGAGAACATATTCAGCGCGCAACAAAGGCCCCGCGGCCGCTGCTCTGCCTTCCACCGGCGCCGATGGCGTCGAACGTGAATTTGTAGCCGCCAGCGGCAAGCTTCGCGCTGCCGAGCAGCTTGATCCTGACCTTCTGCTTGCCCGCGCCGACGGCGAAGAGCTGATCAGCGACCGGGGCCGCAACTCCCGCGCGGTACACCTTGATCGCAATCAACCCGGCGCGCTTTGCCGTGGAACTGAGCGAGAAACTGCGTGCGCCGGCCGCGGCACTCATGGCCGTGAACTTCGCGCCCGCCGAGGACCCTCCGACCACCGGGCATCTGGTGTCGAGCGTGCTCTGTGCGCCAGAGGCGCGACGCAGACCAGTGCTGTTTGCGATCAGTGAGAGTCGCGCGGTGCCGTATTCGCGTTTGACGCTGTAGTAGCGAACTGCGAGCTCGACCTTGGTTCCGTTCGCAGGAGCGCGCTTGAGCTTCACGGTCAACTTCGTGGTTCCGGATTTGATCGCGAACGGGGCTGAGGCCAGGTTCGTCGCTCCCGCAAAAGCGTCAACCCGGGCTACCGCCGCGGTGCCGGAGTTGAGTGAGAGTTTCATTTCGCGGCCAGCTCCCGTCGCGGTGACGACCCTCAGACGCCCACTGGTCAGACCATCGGCGCCAAGCACCTTGCAGGCCTTCGCGGGCGGAGGGGTTGGCTCTCGATAAGTCTCTGCCGGTGGCAGTGTCGGCTGCGTCGGCGGGGTCGTGACAGGCACAACGTTGAAAACGAGAACCTGGTCGCCGGAATTTCCGGCCGTATCTGTGAAGCGAATCGTCAGTGCGTGAATCCCGACAGTCGCAGCAGGCTTGAACTGTCCGCTGCAGTCGACAAACGGTCCGTTGTCAAGCTTGCAGCGGGCCGCCGCGCCCGGATCGTCGCTGGCGATCGCGAAGGAAGGCACGCCATCGCTTCCGGCCGAGCCCGCAACCTGCGAGCTCTGTCCCACCGGCGCCGTGCGATCAATCGTGAACGTGACTGACTTTGGTGGCGTTTCAATATTCTCCACGGCGTCTTTGGCGCGAACGCTCATAGTGTGTGTCGCCTCGCTGAGCGCCGGAGTCTCTAACGGGCTGGCGCAAGGCACGAACGCAGCCGAGTCGAGGCTGCAGCTGAACACCGCCTGCGGATCGTCGGCGTCAAAGGCGATCGTGACCGTGCTCGCACTTGTCGGCGCGGTGGGGGCGCTCCGGATGGTTGTGATCGGGGCGACGCTGTCGACGTTGAGCGTCTGAGTTGCGCCGAACGGGCCAACGTTGCCGGCCTGATCGATCGTACGAGCCTTGATCGCAAGTGATCCTTGGGCGAGTGCGCTCCCGGGGGTCAGTGCCCAAGCCCCGGTGCTCGGATTCGCCGGAGCCGTGCCGAGCGAAGTTGCCCCAACGAAAAACTCAACCGACGCGCCGGCCTCGGCGAAGCCACTGAAAGTCGGGCGGGCGGTCGTCACGGTCGCGCCGTCAGCGGGTCTGCCGATCACAGGCGCGAGCGGTGGCTCGAGGTCGATCGTCCAGGTGATGACCGCGCTGTCCTCTCCGACATTCCCCGCGCGGTCCGTGGCGCGTGCCTTGAAGCTGTGTGTCGCGGCGCCCAGCCCGCTGTAGCTCGACTCAGCAGCGCACGGCAGCCAGCCGCTGGCATCGAGCGCGCACTCAAGGTCGACGTCTGGCTCGCTGGCTGAGAGCGTGAACGCCGCGTTGGTCTGGTTGGTACGAGCGGGCGGTTGAGCACTCACAGCCACCGTCGGTGCCGTACGGTCAATGCGCACGTTGGCGACGTTTGAGATCACGCTGCGATTGCCGAAATCGTCGATCTCCTTGGCCGCAAACGCATACTCGCCCTCGGCCAGTGCGCTGAATGTGTGCGACCAGCTGCCGTCATTTCCTGCGGTTTGAGCGGCCACTTCGTTGGACCCGATCAGGACTCTGATCGACGCATCCGGGGCTGCCGTTCCGTAGATGGTGATGCTCGTAGCCGCGGTCGCGAACCCATCGAGCGGGTCGGTCAGGGTCGGGGCATCCGGAGCCGTGGCGTCGAGTTCGAAGGATCGCTGGATCGACGGGCTCTCATTGCCCGCGCCGTCGCGTGCGATCACGTCGATCTGATGCGGCCCATCGAGAAGCTGAATCGTCGAGACGCAGTTCCATGCGCCGGCCGGATCAGTCGACGTCGAGCAGAGCCGCGTTGCGCCTTCGTAGACGGAAATCGTCGCCTGTCCTTCGGCTGTGCCGGAGAACATCGGCGTTCGCGTGTTGACCTTTGCCGCGGCAGCTGGATTGACGACGACCGGCGCGGCCGGTGCCTGCGTGTCGATCTTCAGGCTGCGCAGTGACGTGTAGTCGCTGCGGTTGCCGGCTGCGTCCACGGCTCGAACCCGCCAGAGGTGAGTTCCGTCGGTCAGTCCAACCCCGGGAGTGAACGCCCATCTGCCGTCGACGCCCGCCTGTGGGTTACCGATCTGCGTGCTGCCATCAAACACCGGTACATGGGCAAAGGGCTCGGCCGTTCCGCTGAAGGTCGGCGCTGCGTTGTTGGTCAGGAGATTGTCGGGCGGCGTCGACACGGTCGGCACTGCGGGCTTCTCAGTGTCGATCGTCCAGCTGTAGACCGCCGGCACTCCGGTGCTGTTGTCGAGTCCAATCGCGCGCACGCTGAAGGTGTGCGATCCGACTGTCAGTCCCGACAGAGTCACCGGCGAGACGCAGTCGTCAAAGGGAGTGGTGTCAAGCTTGCATTGGAGCCTCAGCGCCGGGCCGTCTGCGTCGAAGCTGAACGTGCCTGTCTGCGCGTTCAGTGGCGGCACGCTGCCGATCGTGACATCAGGTGCCGCTGCCGAGGCCGCGCCCGCGCTGACGAGCAGGCAGACGCAGGCAGCGAGCGCGGCAACTGGTACGCGCGCAGGCAGCCGCGGGTTCGCGTGCTGAGCTGATCGACTTTTCATTTTCTTTTGCGGGCTGCACACGGCAACCCAGGTGAATTCACACTTCCATATGAGTGTCGGCGCATCAATGCCTACCGCTTAGTCACCAAACGGACGCTCGATACATGAAGCACCGTACGCCCAGCGGCGGAGCAGATTTACCTAAGGAAGCAGGCGCGCCAGCGTCTTGCGCGCGCGATCGAACACAGCGGCGTCGCCGAAGAGCTGGTACGAGGAGTTCGCGCCCTGGCAGATCGAGTAGAGCTCGAACGTGAGTTGCTCTGGATCTTCCACGCCGGCGGCGGTCGCCTGCTCGCGCAGAACGTCGAGCCAGACACCGAGTTTTTCCTGAATCATGTCGCGGACCGGGCCGGGGCGGTTGTCAAATTCTGCCGACACCGAGCCCCAGAAGCAGCCGCCTTCGAAGGTTGCCTGCTCAAGGTAGTCAACGAAGTTCTCAGCCAGGCGGGCGAGACGCGCGGCGCCTGCGGTTTCGTCACGCGCAGGGCGGATCACTGTGCGACCGAAGATTTCGGCGCCCGCGTCGATCGTCGCCAGCTGCAGCTCTTCCTTGGAGCCAAAGTGGCCAAACAGACCGCTCTTGCTCATGCCGAGGTCCGCCGCAAGGCGCCCGATCGTCAGCGATTCGAGCCCCTCGGCCGCGGCGATCTGCACCGAATGCTCGAGGATTCGATCGCGCGTGCTCGGCTGTTCGGGACGGGTGTCTGTGGACGTCGCCATCGCGCCCATCATACGCGATTTGCGCGTACGAACGTTCGTCCCGGAGCCTTCTATTTGCTGAGCGAGAACGGCGGATACTGGTCTGTCACGAGCAGCGAGACGTACCCCGCAACGCGCGTGTTCCAGCGGATCACGCCCTCCACGAACTCACAAATATCCCGTGGATACCGACCCGTGAAGAGGATCGCGAACCAGGCGAAGATCGTCGCAAATAGTACGCCGATCCAGAGGAAGAAGAGCACGATGTAGTGGGGGATCGCGAGCAGCCACTTGATCAGCGGCATGTAACGATTGAGCTCGCCCGTCACGTTCGGATACTCGAGCGTGAGGTCCACCCCCTGCGGTTCATCGGTCGAGGGATAGCGGTCCTCGATCAGCAGGAAGTAGGCGGCGACGCGAAGCAGGAACGCAGTCATCTGCTTGTTGAAGTCGAACCACCAGCGCGGGTACTTCTCACGGAAGATGATCATCAATGCAGTCGGGAACGTGATGGTCGCGCCGGCCGCGCCGACCGCTGCTCCAGAGTCCGAGTAGGTCCCGGACGAGCCCGAGAGCAGCGCGACGATGATCCCGATCGGGATGATCGTGAAGACACGGAAGAAGGTCGTGGTGCGGTTGAGCTCGCGGTCCTGGTACTCGATCGAAACATCAACCGGATACGGCTCGGGACCGGTGCTGATCATGCCGCTCGGCGGCTCAGTTGGCGGCGGAGGTGGCGGAGGCGGCTCGCCCGGCGGGGGCGGAGGGGGCGGAATCGTTCCTGCTGGAGGAGGCGGCGGCGTCTCGTTCATGCCCAGAGTTGTACCACCGCGCCTGGCAGGCCGGGATTTCTGTCGCTAGACGGCGGCGGGCTCGGCAGACGACTCGGCAGCTGTTGCCGGTTCGCCACTGGCGCGAAGCGTGACCTGCGACGGGTCGAACTCACGGCAGAGCTTGCGAAAGCGAAAGGTGAAGTCCGGCCAGAGCGTGGTGTTTCGCCCGCTCGCATCGAGGTACCAGCTTTCGCAGCCGCCCGAGGTCCAGATCGTCCCCTGTGAGCGCTTCACTATGTCGTCCTCGAATGCCTCGACCGTTTCTTCGTTCACCTCGACTTCCGCGGCGCCGGTTTTCTCGACGTGATCGAGCACGCTGATGATGTATTCAACATTCGACTCGATCATGTAGACCATCGAACTGTGGCCGAGGCCGGTGTTCGGTCCGATGATCAGGAAGGTGTTGGGGAAGTTCGGGACCAGCGTGCCGAGGTATGAGCGCATGCCGGTCGGCTTCCAGGTTTCAGTCAGCGAGCGTCCGTCACGGCCGAAAAGGTTGTTCCAGTCGGGATTGTCGGTCACGTGGAATCCCGTGCCCCAGATGATCGCGTCGACCTCGCGCTCGGTGCCGTCGCTGGCGATGATCGAGTTCTCGCGAACCTCGGCCACGCCGTGTGTGATCAACTCAACGTTGTCCTTGGCGAGCGCCGGGTAATAGTTGTTGGCCATCAGCACGCGCTTGCACCCGATGTCGAAGGTCGGCGTGACCTTCTTGCGCAAAGTTTTGTCCTTGATGTGCCGTCGGATGTTTGCTTCAGCGGCGAGCGTGAAAAGCTTCATCAGCTTTGGTTGCTTGACGAATCCGATGACGCGCATTTCGAGGAAGGAGTAGACCGAGCCGCGCACGAGCTTCTGCGTGAACGGCACGTAGCGGAAAAGCTTGTGTTCGAACGCGGTCAGGCTTCGCTCTGAGCGGGGGAGGATCCACGGCGGCGTGCGTTGGTAGAGGTGCAACTCGGCCACCTCAGGCTGAATCTGGGGAACGAACTGGATGGCCGATGCGCCGGTGCCGACCACCGCCACGCGTTTCCCTTTCAGGTCGTACTCGTGATCCCATTGCTGTGAATGAAAGGCCGCGCCCTGAAAATTCTCGATGCCCGGAAGCGAGGGAATCTGGGGGACGGAGAGGAAGCCCATCGCTCCGATCATAAAATCAGCCGTGAAGGGACCGGACTCTGACTCCCCGCGCCAGAGCTGCGCTTCGCCATCCCACCCCGCGTTCAGGACCGCGTCGTTGAAGCGGATGTGCTTGAGCAGATCGAGCTTCTTGGCCGTCGCGCGGATGTAGTTGTTGATCTCCCAGCCACCCGAGTAGCTGCGGCTCCAGTCGGGATTGAGCGCGAACGAGAAGGAGTAGAGGTTCGACGGAACGTCGCAGGCAATACCGGGGTAGGTGTTGTCGCGCCAGGTCCCGCCGACGTCATTGCCCTTTTCGAAGATCACGAAGTCGTTGCGTCCGGACCTCTTCAGGTAACGGCCCATGGCGATGCCAGAAAAGCCGGAGCCGACGATGACGATGTGGTGATGTCTCGGAGATCGATTCACGATTGCACGATTTGATGTTACATAGAGAATGCATCCGTTGGGTATGTAGTGATCCGGAGAACTGCCGCGCGCGTAGAAACAGACGACGATGAAACTGTTTGGACGCACCGAAGATCACGCGCTGCAGGACCTCGCTGACGAGGATCTGATCGCCATGGCACAACGTGGAGACATTGCGTCGTTCGAAATTCTCTACGACCGCCATAAAGGCCCGGCCTATTCGCTGGCCCGCCGGATCACCGGCAGCGACGGCAACGCAGACGACGTCGTCCAAGAGACATTCGTATCCGTATGGCGATCGATCGAGCGTTACGACCCGCGCCGCGCAAGCGTGCGTACTTGGTTGATGCGCATCGTCCATCGCCGCGCGATCGACCAGCTGCGTTCGCAGATGGTCCACCTGAAAAGGCGTGCCGACGGCGAGGGAGTCGTCGAAGAGCTCGCCGCGAAGGATCCGGCGCCCGAGTCGCTGACCCTCGCCGCCGAACAGTCGGTCGAGGTGCGCGAAGCACTGAGCGATCTCCCGGACGATCAGAGAAAGGTGATCGAACTCTCTTACTTCAGCGGCTTTTCTCAAACTGAGATAGCCGAAATCACCGGACAACCCCTCGGCACAATTAAGGGTCGGATGCGCCTCGGGCTCGAAAAAATGCGCGCTCACCTTGAACTTGAGGAGGCACAAGCATGATGGATCAGATGAACGAAAATCTGCATGACGACGCGGCAGCATTCGTGCTGGGTGCGATGAGCGAGCTTGAACACGAAGCCTTCCGGGTGAAGGTGATGCGCGACTGCGAACTCGGTCGCTACGTTGAGTCACTCGAGCAGGTTGGAGACCATCTGCTGATGTCCTCCCCGCCGGTGGCAGTTCCCGAATCGATTGGCGCATCGATCATTGCCGAGGCTCAGCGCGACCTCGATGCGCGAGAGATTCTTGAATCGCCGCGCGGCGTGCCGACAAGGAAGCGCAGCGGATTCGGATCGCGGGCATTCCGCCCGCTGGCGCTTGCCCTGAGCTTGCTTGTCGTTGGACTCGGCGCCTTCGCTATGGGCGGTGGATTCGGCACGGCCGATCAGTCCTCGGCGGCGCTCGCGGCCAACTTCGACGCCCCCACTGCGCCGACGATGAACGGCGAGGTCAAGGCGTCTGGTGACGGCGCGGCCGTGAACGTCAGCGGCATGGACACCGACATTGAAGGCGATGTCTACCAACTGTGGATCCAGCGCAAGGGCACCATTTACGCGGCGCCGGTCTTCACCGTCGCCAGCGATGGCAGCGGGCACGCGTTCATCAACCGTGAGCTCGCCCCGGGCGACGTGGTGATGATCACCCGTGAACCTGCCGGTGGTTCGAAGGAGCCGACCAGCAAGCCGCTGGCCTCCGCGCAGGTCTAGCTGCCCGGCTCGTTCATGCCACAGCGTTTGCGCAGCTCGGCGACCTCTCGCTCGAGCCTCGCGACGGCGGCCTTCAGCTCTGCAAGTTCGTCGGTTCGCTCGATCTGAATTGCCAGCTCGGCGCTGCCGGTCACCACGGCGGGAGCGCCATCAAGGAATGACTCGCCACCGCCAAGAAGATGGCGCCAGCGAACTTGCTTCTCGCCGGGCCTGCGATCGAGCTTCTCGACCAGCCCGAGCTCTGCCATTTCTCCGAGCTTCAGCTCGACATCCTCGAGCACTTCAAAGCCGTTGAGTCGTTCGGTTCGCGTCTTCAGCTCGCCTGGTGTCTGTTCGCCGCGCAGCAACAGGACAGTCAGCAACGCCTGCTCGGGCTGCTCGATCCCGAGCGTCTCCGGCACGAGGTGGCGGTACTTGGATGATCGCGAGCCGTGCCCGCTCGCCGCGCGGGTGAGTTCGCGCCGGTGCAACTTCTGCAAAGTGTCGTGAATCAAATCCTCGTCGTAGTCAACAACCGGATCGCGATTCGTGGACTGGTTGCAGGCGAGGCGCAACGCGTTGAGGGTCAGCGGGTAGCCGTCGGGCGTCGTTCGCTGCTTCTCCATCAGGCACCCGAGGATGCGGACTTCTATCGGGTCGAGATTTGTCGGCGCGAGGCTCATCGGCGCCAAGGCTACAGGGGTATCGGCCCGATGATTAATGATACGGTGACGTTTCGATATTGCCGAAGAGATCGATGAACCAAGCAACTGACAACAACAAGTGGTGGACGCTCGCCGCCGTCTCGATCGCAATCTTCATGTTGCTGCTCGACATCACCGTCGTCAACGTCGCGCTGCCGGACATTCGCAAGGAACTGAACGCCTCGTTCACCGACCTGCAGTGGGTGGTGGATGCTTACTCCCTGGCGCTCGCGGCAACACTTCTGGCGTTCGGATCGATCGCAGACCTGATCGGACGTCGACTGATTTTCGTGATCGGATTGGGCGTGTTCATCGTTGCTTCGCTCGCATGCGGTCTCGCCAATGACCCGACGATGCTGAACATCGCCCGCGCTGTCCAGGGCACCGGCGGCGCGATGATGTTCGCGACTTCGCTGGCGCTGATCGCGAGCGCCTTCCAGGGCCCCGAGCGCGGCACCGCATTTGGCGTCTTCGGTGCCGTGACCGGTGGCGCGGTCGCAATCGGGCCGCTGATCGGCGGCGTGATCACCGACGGCCCGGGTTGGGAGTGGATCTTCTTCGTCAACATCCCGATCGGAATCACCGCAATCTTCCTGACAATGAGCAAAGTCGCGGAATCAAGGGACCCTCATAACTACGGGATCGACTGGCTCGGCGTCATCGCCTTCAGCGGGTCGCTCCTGCTGCTGGTTCTGAGCCTGCTCGAGGGCAACGATCGCGGCTGGGGAAGCACTCTGATCGTTTTTCAGCTGACCGCTTCGCTGGTGCTGCTGATTGCGTTTTTCGCGATCGAGGCGCGCAAGTCCCACCCGCTGTTTGATCTGAAGCTTTTCATGAAGCCGGCATTTGCCGGCGTCTCGATCGCTGCATTCGCTCTTTCGGCGTCGATGTTCTCGCTGTTTCTCTACATCACGCTGTACGTGCAGAACATTCTTGGTTACGGCCCGCTCGAGGCCGGCTTGCGCTTCCTGCCGATCACACTGCTCTCGTTCATCGTCGCGCCGTTCGCCGGAAAACTCACGCAGACCTACCAGCCGCGTTGGTTCCTCGGTGGCGGCCTGCTGTTCATCGCCGCCGGCATTCTCCTGATGCAGGGAATCGACATCGAATCCAAATGGACATTCCTGCTTCCGGGCTTTGTCGTCGCCGGTATCGGCGTCGGGCTCGTCAATCCGCCGCTGGCGTCCACCGCAGTCGGCGTCGTTCCGCCAGAACGTTCTGGCATGGGCTCGGGAATCAACTCGACGTTCCGGCAGATCGGAATTGCCACCGGTATTGCGGGCCTGGGGGCGCTCTTTCAATCACGCGTCAACGGCACTCTCGCCACCGAACTCGCCGGCACACCCGGGGCCGAGAACGCCAAAGAGCTCGGCCGCGCCGTGACCTCCGGCGCACTCGGCGACGTCGTCCAGCAGCTGCCGGTCAGCGCGCAGAGCACAGTCACTCGTGCGGGAACAGACGCCTTCATCTCTGGCTACCACGCGATCTTCTATGTCGCGGCCGGGATCGCGCTGGTCGGCGCGATCCTCTCGGTGCTGCTCGTCAGGCCACAGGACTTTGTCCCGCATGGCATCGGACCGGAAGTAAAAAGCGGCGAAGAATGATGACTGCCAAGCGCGGGCGCGGCAGACCGCGCGACCCCGAAACCGACGAGCGCATCCTTCGCTGCGCGCTCGATCTCCTGGCAGAGGATGGCTTCGCCGGAATGACGATCGACGGCGTCGCCGGTGCAGCTGGTGTGAGCAAGGCAACGATCTACCGCCGCTTCGCCGACAAGAACGACCTTGTGACGGCCGCGATCGCCGTCTATGCGAGCCAGGACGACGAAGCGCTTCAGGGTGATACCCGCGAGCGGCTGACCGCCGTGATGCAAGGTGCGCGCGAACGGATGATCGACGGATCAGGGATGACGATCATGCGCCAGATCATGGCCGAGTCCAAACGCAATCCAGAGCTCGTTCGTCTGCACCGCGAGCGCACGATTCAGCCGAAGATGGCGGCGATGGTGCGACTGCTCGAGGATGGTGTCGAGCGCGGCGAAGTTCGGCCCGACGCGGATCTTCAGCTGATCACCGAACTGCTCACTGGCTCCTGGATGGCGCGCTGGAATCGCGGCGAGGAGTTCCCGGGCAATTGGTCCGAGCGCGTCGTCGATGCAATCTGGCCGGCGCTGGCCGCTTGAACGCGAGCCTGCGGCTGCGTTACGCGAGTGTTACGAGAATCGCACAGCCCCTGCATCCGATGTACTCTTCGCCAGTCTTTTTCAGACTTCAGATTTGTCCGTATCCAATGGGGGACCCTTTCCAGGGAGGTAATAGACCGTGACTTTGAAAACTCGCTCAACCCGACTTCGTGTCGCCAGCATGCTGCTCGGACTTGTGGCACTTCTGCTGCTCGCCGGCTGTGGTGAAGACAAGAAAGACCCAGGCCCAACTGCCGCTGCACCCAAGCTTTCGGCCTCGATCGACCTGACCGTCAAGGATGGCTCGTTCAACAAGTCCGCTGTGACGGCGAAGCCGGGCACGATCAAGATCACGGTCACCGTGCCGGCGGATGCCAAGGGCAAGCACGGCGTCGGTATCGATGGCGGCCAGTACAAGGACATCAAGGGTGCGCCTGTCGCCCCGGGTCGTTCGACCAGCCTCACCGTCGCTGTGGTGAAGGGCAAGTACACGATCTTCGACTCCTACAAGAACAACCGCAAGAATGGCTACGAGACGGCGCTCACCGTCAAGTAGCTGTAACCGGAGTTTCAGTCAAAGGCCGCATCCGGTTTCCGGGTGCGGCCTTTTTCTTTGTTAGAGCCAGAGTTTTGTGGCGGCGATGATCATCCCCACGAATACGAGTACGACGAGAACGATTTGCATGACGATCCAATTGGTTTGCACGGCGGTGATGCTAATCGGCGGCTGTGCAACGGTTCGCACACAAGCCGCCCCCCTGCTCCCGTATGATCGACCGGCAGCACCACCCAACCGAGTGAGGAAAAGTTGATCCAGAAAATCGTCGTCGGCACAGACGGTTCCGACACCGCGGCCCAAGCAGTGATTCAAGCAGGCGAACTCGCCGAGAAGCTCGGCGCATCGTTGGTGATTGTCAGCGCCTTTGATCCGGTTTCCACCGCCCGGCTGGAAAAAGAGCGCGCGGACGCACCAGCAGACGTCGAGTGGACGATCAACGAGCGCGAAGACGTGGACGCGATGCTCAGCCAGATTTCGGCCCCGATGGAAGAGCGCAACATCGACGTGAAAATCGCCGCTCGTCAGGGCAACCCCGCTGACGCGATTCTTGATGTCGCCGAAGAAGAGGGCGCCGACCTGATCGTCGTCGGAAACAAGGGCATGGCTGGCGCTCGTCGCTTCCTGCTCGGCAGCGTGCCGAACAAGATCTCGCACCACGCACCGTGCTCGGTGCTGATCGTCAGAACGACCTAGCGCTCGACCGAATTGTTCAAGGCGCGCCGACAGCGGCGGCGGCGTCGACGAGGCCGTTGCCGTAATGCAGGTCGTAGCCAGGTGCGCCGAGGTCCTTCGCGGTCACTTCCAGCCGTGCCTGGACGGCTGCGGGAGTCGGGTTCTCGCCGACGATGCCGCTGGCGATTATCAGCGCCGCCACTCCCGAGACGTGCGGTGACGCCATCGACGTGCCCTGGTAGGTCCCGGGCAGGGAGAAGCTTCGCGGACTGCGCGCGAAGGTCATCTGGTAAATCGATGCGGCGGGGTTCGTAACCCGGCAGTTCGCGGGGTCGGTGCTGCCCGAGCTGGTGTCGAGATCGAATGTGTCGCTACCGCCGCCCGGGGCGACGAGATCCAGGCCGTTGCCATAGTCGGAGTAGTCGGCGAGGCAACCGTTGATAGTGGTTGCGCCGACGGACAGCGCGTAGCCACTGCGCGCCGGGTAGGCGACCCGGTTGGCCTCCTGGTTTCCAGATGCGGCAACCACCAGCGAGCCCTTGGCGCGTGCGTAACGCATCGCCGAGATGATCCCGGGGAGGTCTGAGGCGCTGAGCTGGACGTCGAACTCGACGGAAAGATTGATCACGTCAGCGCCGCGATCGGCGGCGTAACGGATTGCGCGTGAGACGGTCGCCTCATCGCCGAGGCCGCGAGCGTTAAGAGCGCGGATCGGCATCAGCGTTGCGCCGTAAGCTATGCCGGTGACAGCGAGCGCGTTGTCGGTCTGCTCGAAGACGGTCGATGCGACGTGCGTGCCGTGGCCGTTGCGGTCCTCGGGGTAGCGGTCGCGATCGAGGAAGTCGTATGCAGCCTTTATCTTCACGCCGCGAAGATCCGGCGAGCGCTTGAAGCGGCCGCGGTTCTCGAAGGCGACCCCGGTGTCGATAATCGCAACTACTGACTTGCGCCCGCCGGAGCGGCGGAGGGCGCGCAGTTTACGCCAGGCAGGCAGCACGTTGATGCCGTACTTGCCGGCGAAGTTCCACTGTGTGCTCTGCCAGCCGCCCGGCGTCGAGCTGCGACCAGGGTCGTTGGGGATCCAATCGGTTTCATCTGCAGCGATCCGCGCGATGTAGTTGGGCTTGACGTAACGCACACCGGGCTCAGCTGCGAGCTTCTTGGCGACGCTCCTGAGCGACTCATCCTTGCCGACCTTCACGACTGCGCTGCGCGGCCCGCCGAGCTGGACCGTTCCTGCGCTAGCCGACGCAATCGAGGCGGCACCGGCGCTCGCCGAGGTGTCTGAATCGAATCCAACAATCACTGAGCTACTCGAGTAGCTGCTCGCCGGATCGTCAAACCCACGAACCTGGCCCGCGCCGCTCGCGCTCTGCGAGGCCACCAGCATCGCGGTTGCAGCGACGATCGGCGCCAGACGGCGCAGGGTACGGGTTTCGATGGTCAGGAGTACGGGTGAATGTGGCGTGAAAGGAGTTGCGGGGCTCCGGATCAGTGCCCCGCGCAAGCTGAAACACCGTATCTGCAGATAAGTCGTGCAGGTGCCGGTGAACTTTCGCTTGCGTATGCCTGTTCTACGGTATTCGAAGATGACTGGATCACCAGCTGAATGGACCGATCAGGACGCGCATTTCATGGCGCTCGCGATCGCGCAGGCGCAGGCCGCCCTCGCCCATGATGATGTACCGATCGGCGCCGTTGTGACGCTCGGTATTGAGGTGATCGGCGTCGGTCGCAACGAGCGCGAACTGCTGCAAGATCCGACCGCCCACGCGGAAGTTCTGGCGCTGCGTCACGCCGCCGAGGCGGTCGGCAGCTGGCGCGTGCTGGACGCCACTTTGTACGTCACGCTAGAACCTTGTGCGATGTGTGCGGGGGCGATCGTCCTCAGTCGAGTCCCGCACGTGATCTTCGGCGCATCAGACCCGAAGGCCGGCGCCTGCGGAAGCGTGCTCGACGTCACCGGAGAACCGCGATTCAACCATCGACCGAATGTTCGTGGCGGCCTGATGGGCGATACATGCGGCGACCTGCTGCGTGCATTCTTCGCCGCGCGCCGTTGATCTTCTAGGATTTCCCGCGGAGAGGTGCCGGAGCGGTTGAACGGGGCAGTCTCGAAAACTGTTGACGGGCGTAAGCTCGTCCGAGGGTTCGAATCCCTCTCTCTCCGTTAGTTTGCGCTCTTTCGAGCCCTCTCCCGCACCAACAGCGGCAATTGCTTGGTTGCACAGGCGTCTGGTGTCGCCATCAACCAGCAGACAGCGCTGAGTTCTCGGCCGCCCTCAGGTGACCGAGGCGGCCTTATTTTGGCTCGCCCCAGTGAGAATGCTCGATTTCTCGTAACCTGCGGTACTCCTCGACGGTCAACGGTCGACCCGTTGGAGTCGCCATCGCCGGGTCGTTCGCCAGGTAACTATCCTCGTTATTTCGCCAGACCGCGATGTAGCGGTAGAACGGAATCCGCGGGTGAAGGTGGTGAACCAGGTGGTAGTTCTGGTAAACGAGCAACGGGGTGAGGATGAATTCGGCTCCAACGATGTTTCGGGTGGCTCGGAAGCGATTGCTCTCGACAGTGTCCGTCAGCTCATGATGGGGCAACCAGTCGAATGACCAAGCGAGTATGAACAAAGCAATTCTGGTCGGGATCAGGTAATACAGCAGTACGTCTACGGCATACCCGTTGAGCCAAAGTGTCGCGATCACGGCCACGACGATCGCGAGGTTGACGAGAAACTCGAACTTCTCGGAGCGCGGCCGCGAAGAAATCCTCGACAGGTAGAAGACGAAGTAGTTGAAATCAATCGTCATCCAGCGGAAGGGAAGGGCGAATCTGCTGTCGGACTGCGTGTAGTGGTCCGGGTCGCTGCCGTCTGTGTGGTTGGTGAACCGATGGTGTTGCATGTGCACGAATCGCAGGAGGCTGAAACTTCCGATCGCTGTGAAGAAAGGCGTCGCAACGCGCCCCAACCACAAGTTGAATCGCTGGTTCGAAGAAGCCGAAGCGTGACTGCATTCGTGCGCCACCGAGAACATCAGGAACGCGGCAATGCCGTTGACCAGTACCGAAACAGGCGCCGGCCAGAAGTCCTTGACCCCGGCGAGCGTTGACGCGAGCCACACGATCAACGCTCCCGCGAACAGCGCAAAAGTTGGCCACGCCACGGCGGGAATCGGTTCTTCCGGCCGCGGAATCTGGTTGATTGCGCCTGCGCTGTGGGGCTTGATTGTTGTAGACATAGGGCTGCCCGGGGTTGGATCGGCGAAGGTCACACTAGCGTCGGCCGAGACCTGGAGTGCGCCGCAAGGCCGATGCCCCAGCCGAGCAGTACGAAGATGAACCACGGAAAACTCGTGCCGACGCCCGGCTGACACAGCGTCACTCGGATCGCGATCAGCAGCACGTTCACCGCAATGGAGTGGGTGAATTGCGGCGTGCCAAGGCCTGTTCTGTATCTGATCGCGGCGCAATGTCCCCGGCCGCGGTTAGTTTTTTGGCCGTGGCCGGAGCGGACTCAAATTGGCATCACGGCAGGCTTGCCGCCTTCGACATCGAATCGACCGGCGTCGATCCGCAGAGCGATCGCATCGTGACGGCGACGGTCAGCGTCGTCGGCGGGCAGAAGCCGATCGATACGACGTCGTGGCTGGCCGATCCCGGCGTACCGATACCCGAAGCCGCCGCTCGCGTTCATGGCATCACGACCGAGATGGCGCAAGCCGAGGGCAGGCCGTCGGCCGAGGTGGTCGCCGAAATCGTCGAGAAGCTCGCCGGACAGATCGCCCAGGGCGTCCCAATTGTCGCCTTCAACGCACGCTACGACCTGACGATGCTCGACCGTGAAGCGCGGCGCCACGGCGTCGTCCCCTTGACCGAGCGCGGCTCGGAGCTCTTCGTGATCGACCCACTGATCATGGACAAACAACTCTGGAAGTTCCGCAAGGGCAAGCGCACATTGACCGCCGTTTGTGAGGTCTACAACGTCAAGCTCTCAGAAGACGACGCACACGCCGCAGACGCCGACGCGATCGCCGCCGCACGGGTGGCCTGGCGGATGGGCGAGCAGTACGACGAGCTGAAGGGAGTCGGCCTTAAGGAGCTTCACGCCTCGCAGATTCTCTGGGCAGCCGAGCAGGCAGCATCGCTTGAGGACTACTTCCGCTCCCAGGGCAAGAACGAGACGATCGAGCGCGACTGGCCGATCGTCAGCGCCGACTAAGCAGCGATCTTCGGCGGAGGCCCAGGCGGCTTCTCGCGCTCGATCTCGCGCTTGTCCACCTCGCTGCCGGGCTGCCAGCCCGGACCGCGGAACATGTAGCCCATGCGATCGCGCCAACTGGTTGCGGCGCGAACGTCGCGCCAGATCGCGATCCATTCGTGGGCGAAGACCTTGAAGGGATTGAAGGTGTGGATGTTCTTGGTCAGGCCGTACTTCACGCGGTCGCCCTCCGGCTCGAACGATCCGAACATGCGATCCCAGATGATCAGGATGCCGCCGTAGTTGCGGTCGAGGTACTGCGGGTTGCTGCCGTGGTGAACCCGGTGGTGGCTCGGCGTGTTGAAGACGTATTCGAACGGGCGCGGGAGCCGCCCGATCGCCTCGGTGTGGATCCAGTACTGGTAGATCAGGCTGACGGCATGCATTCCGATGATCATCGCTGGCGAGAAGCCCATCAGCGCGAGCGGGATCCAGAACGGAAGTTCGGTCATGAGTACCCACTGCTGACGCAGCGCAGTTGAGAGATTGAAGTGCTGGCTCGAGTGGTGTACGACGTGCTGGGCCCAGAAGAGTCGGACCTCGTGGTGCACGCGGTGATACCAGTAGAAGGCGAAGTCGTCGGCCAGAAAAAGTACGAGGTACGTGTACGGCTGATCGGCCGGGAATTGGAACGGCGCGATGTACTTGTAGATCGCCGCGAGGATCGCGATCTGGGCGATCTTCCAGACCGCGTTGACGATGAGGTTGCCGAGCCCCATCGTGATCGAGGTCTGGGTGTCGCGCCTCTCGTAGCCGACCGGGCCCTCGATGCCCATGGCGAGATCAAGCGCCTCATCCTCGTCTTCGGGGTGGTGGACGTGCCGGAGCAGCAGCATTTCCACCACCAGAAGGATGATGAAGTACGGAATTGCGTAGAGGATCAGATTGACCATGGGTCAGGCGCGCGCTCCCCAGCGGGCGCCTACAGGATACGTGCGAACGCTCGCGCGAAGGTCACTGTCAGGCGAAGTCGGTGCGAACTTCCGTCAGCTCGACTGAGAACGTGGTGCCGAGACCAACTTCGCTTTCAACGTCGACCGTCCCGCCCATCTCCTCAACCAGACTCCGCGTGAGCGACAGCCCGAGTCCGACGCCCTCGACGTCGCCTGGCTCAGCCCCAAGTCGCTCGAATGGCTGGAACAGTCTCGTGTGGTCCGCCTCGTCAATGCCAATTCCGGAATCGGCGACTGTCAGTCGCACGCGACCCGAGAGTGGCAACTGCGTCACTTCGATCCACGCTCGGCCGTCGGGGCGGTTGTACTTGATCGCATTCGATAGCAAGTTGACCACGGCCTGGGTCAACCGACGAGCATCAGCTTTGACGAACAGCTCGCACGATTGCTCCGGAAGCGACAGAGTGACGCCCGTCCTGATCGCCAACGGGGTCATCAACTCGACGGCAGACTGCAGCACGAAATCGAGCCGCACCGGTTCGATTGAAATCTGCATCTGCCCAGACTCGATGCGAGTGATGTCAAGCAGGTCGTTGGTCAGCGCCAGGAGATGCTCACCCGCATTGAAGATCGCCTCTGCCGCCTGCAGATCCTCCCCCGTCAGTTGACCATCCAGCTTGAGAAATTCGCTGTAACCGATGACTGCGGTCAGCGGCGATCGGAGTTCGTGAGTCATACGACAGAGGAACGTGTCCTTTGCCTCATTCTCTGTCCGTAGTTGCAGGGTGAATTCGCGGAGCTCTTCGCGCTCGGTCGTGTCCTGAAGCTCGACAATCACGTGCGAGAGAACCCCGTCCGATCCGACCACCGGGGTACTTACCGCCCGCCAGGAAAGAGTGCGATGCTCGCTCTGCTGAGTCTCAGTCGCGTCGGGACGCAGAGTTCGAATTGCACGTTTGACCGAATCGCGAAGGTCGGCGTCGTTCAGCTCTCGTCCGATCGTGTCACTGCGATCTCTCATCGTCGCCCTGAGACAGGCGTCGGTCGCATCGAGTATCCGGAGATTCGGAGCCACGATCAGATACATCCCGGGGATCGACTCAAAGAAGCTCGAGGTATCGAAATCGGCGACTTGCCGATCCTCGGTACCGACGCAGACCTCCTGCTTTAAATCTCCTGAGTACATATGCACTAGATAAGACGCGCCAGCGAGCTCATGGTGTCGAAAGTTGCGACGTCCTACGCATATAGGTGGTCCGCGCGACGGATTTGTGACCGGATCCACCAGAGTATTTTTTCGCCGCGCTACAAAGACGGACAGGGAGGTGTGTGATTTCACCACATCGTCCACAGATGTGTCAGGACATAGGAGACATCCCCTTTCGAGAAGGCGGTCTCCTTGGACAAGGCGCGTTATCTGGTTGAAGCTCACCTGACTGAAGGTGTGAGCGTCGCTTCCC
>JACPNS010000009.1 GCA_016185345.1 Solirubrobacterales bacterium
TGATCGGGGCCTGCCTTCTGCGAGCCACGGCGACGACGTCATCGCGGAACTCTTTCGGATACTGCTTTGCCATTTGGAACATCCTTTCGGTGAGGGGAAATCCTCACACATCAGATGTCAACCAAAGCTGGGGCAGACCCTTTTGCACCCCGTACATGTGTTGCGCCGCGTTGACGCTGGTCACAAAGAGATCCGGAACATACCCCTGGGCTTCAAACTCCGACCAGTTCTCTTCGCGGACCACCCCGTGTTTGGGAAGTTCGAAATTCGGTTGATAGCTCTCGCCAGTGGTCTCATTGTTTTTCATTCATAACGGTTCCTTCTTACTACCTTGATTGTCCCGCAACTGGCAAAAGCTGTCAACCGTTGGAGTGTGATCGCATCAGTCGCAGGACGTTTCCGGAACCGCCGGGTAGCTATTACGTTGCGCTCAACATCCCGAAGAGCTACCCCACCGAGAAGATCGGTGCTCTGCGGCGCGACTTCGCGAGAAAGCTTCACCCTGATGCACACCCAGGCGCATCTAAGGAGCGGCTCGACCAATTGGTCGCGGAACTCACGAAGATCAACGCCGCTTGCGACGTGCTTGGAAACCCGAGCGAGCGCACGAGGTACGACAAGTGGGTTGAGGCGCGAGAGCTAGAAGCCGCCGCCGAACGTAAGCGAGAGGAGATGAAACGTGCGCGTGCGCAACGGGCTCCGGCTAGCGATGCCGCCAATGCAAAAGGGCAAAAGTTCCGCTCAACGACAGCATCGGACGACAACTCATCGTCGACCGGCGGAAGTCCGTCGAGCAGCAGCTCGTCAACGGGCGGCGGCGCGCCACCAGCCTCGGGGAAAAGCGGATCGCCGCCGCCCGCGCCGTCGAGTCGGACTCCAGGACTGAGCGCGGCAGAACAGGATCGCCTGAAGGAAGAGCGTTACCGAAAGCACATCAACCGAGGGCTCGGAATCGCCTATGTCGGACTTACATCATTCATCCTGTTTTACGCCGGAGTCATCGACAGGTGGAACCGATCTCCGACCGAGCCGATCCCAGCTGCTGACTGGATCATCGGATTCATACTGATTCCGCCCCTGTGCCTCCCGTTGACGATCCTGCTCTATCCCATTGTCGCCCTCGTGTGTTCGATTATCAGGGCCTCAGTGCCGTTGAAAGTCGATCCACGTTGAGCCGCGGTCACGCGGTTCCACTCTCTGGCGCCAATCCACCGAACTTCTTCCATAGCTCCGTCACATCCTCCCCGTGGAAGTTCTCTGTCGGGCTCCGATACCAATCGCCAAGTCGTTGCCAAGCAACATCAACAGAATCCGAGTGAGGACAAAACGCCTCACGGACATCGATGAAGACAAGATCGCTTTGGCGTACTTCTTGCTCGCAAAACAGATCTGCGAAGACAAGTCTGATGAGAAGGAGCTGAACGATGATGCGGTGATCAAGCTCGCGTCAGACCTCGAAGAGCAAGACGACAACCGCGAGGAGTCGCAGTCGTGAGCCTCGACGGTTTTCGATCGGCCGGGACAGCAATGGCCGCACTCGCCGTGGGCGATCGTTCCGACGATCAGCTCGAGACGCGCGAGCTGCGTTTCGGCTCCGAGCTTGACGCGAATCAAGTTGAGGCGGTGCTGACGGGCATCACTGCGCTGCCTCGCGGAAGTCGGTTGACGTTCGACTGCGTGAGCGATCAGTTCGGAGTCCGGCATTTCGTACACGGCTCCCGGCACGCGGTGGCCATGCTGTCGTCGCGACTACGCGGTGTCGTCCCAACTATCCGCATCGAAACGACAAGTGAGCACGAAGAGTTCACGCCAACGTCAACGGCCCGAATCAATGGATCCCATCGTCACATGCTTCTCAGTGAGTCGAATGCGGTCCAATCGATTGCGGCGTTGCTTGCCGCCCTAACTGAGCCGCTTTCCGACGGCGAACGCATGCTGCTGCGAGTGGTCGTTTACGCGACTCGATCTCCGCGCCTTCCAGCAGACGGTGTCACGCCACTTCTAAGGCGGCACCGACTGCCGAAGCGCCACACAGCGCGAGTCCAGGCGAAGTACGACGGACCAGTGCTGGCCACGCAAACCTTGGTTGCCGTTCAATCCAAGTCGGCGCGTCGCGCGGACATGCACGTTCGTCGAGTCGTACAAGCGCTCCGCGCGTGTCAGGGAGAATTCGGGCAACTGCACGCGAGGCGCACCTCATCGAGAGCGGCGAGGCTCTCCCACCGCGACCTGATCCCAAGGCGACAGGTTCTTTCGCCCGGAGAACTCACATCGATCATCGGTTGGCCAATTGGCGCACCGAACCTAATGGGACTCAAGCTCGGTATCGGTCCGATGCTTCCTGCGCCGCGCAATCTTCCTTCTCATGGCCGTCAATTTGCTCTCTCAACGGCAACCCAGTCTGCGGACCGCCCCATCGCCCAGCCGATTGCAGGGTCATTGCAGCACTCGGTTATCGTCGGCCCAACCGGGTCGGGGAAGTCAACGCTGCTCTCCAGTCTCATTCGTCAGGACATCCACGAGGGCCGGGGTTGCTTTGTACTGGACATGAAGGGAGACCTCGTGGAAGATCTCCTCAGTCAAATACCGCCGCATCGCCAGCGTGACGTCGTACTTCTAGATCCCTCGTCCGACCACGACCAGCCTGGCCTCCGCCTATTCCCGCCGGGCGAGACCGACATCGACCTTTCTGCCGACGTGATGCTTTCGACGCTTCAAGAGTTGTTTGCCGATTCTTGGGGTGTGAGATCGAGTCAGTTCTTCCGACTCGGCCTCGTCACGCTCGGCACGTACGCGCGCGGCAAGCTGACGGATCTCCCCCGGCTCTTTCACGACCGGACTTTTCGTGCCCGAGTGCTCAGCGGTGTCGGCGACAGGTATGTACTCGCTGCGTGGCAACGCTTCGAATCGTTGAGCACGGCCGAACAGCTTCAGCAGCTTTCCTCACCAATGACGAAGCTTGAGCAACTCGTGGGCAGGCGCTCGCTTCGTTCAATCCTCGGCCAGAGCAATCCGAAGCTCCATTTCGGAGAAGTGCTCGCGCGTCGTCGAATCGCTCCTTTTCTCGCCTACATCGACGAGATCGCAGCGCTCGGAGCGCTCCCTCTGCCCCTCGACGGACTGCTGGAGCGCGCTCGCGGACTCGGCGTCGGCCTCACATTGAGCCCGCAGGCCCTTTCCCAGCTGAGTAAAACCGTTCAAGCTGCGGTTCTCGCAAATGTAGGAACCTTCGCCACGTTCCGCCAGTCTGGAAGTCAGGAAGCCAAAACAGCCGCAGCGGCCCTGCCCGGAGTGAGCGCAGAGCAACTCGCACATCTCGGTCGCTTCGAGATCGCGATTCGTATGAGCTTGGGTCCGGGCGCGACGTCACCGGTGATGACCGGGAGATGCTTGCCGCTTCCGCCGGGCGTCTCTGATGCGAGCGCGATTCGCGAGGTCGCCGCGAGCAACTGGGGAGGCAAAGCAGATGATGACGCGCTGTCGGAAGAACGTCCAGTCGCAGCGGACGCCGACCAGCGCGCGTCCAACCGGCGAAGGAGGACGAGTTGACCCCTCGAAACCGATGTCCATTCGCTCGTCCTGTCGCCTGCGGATGGATTCCCACGCTCCCCGCAACGGCTGCGGCCGTCCACGACTACCGGAGAGGGACTGACTGCGTCGCACTCTCGCCACGGAGGCCTTCATGAGCCGCGTAGGCCATGCTCAACTCATCGAGGTAGTGGAGCGATGCGGCGAGAGGCGCCAGCGCATCGTGGAGACGGTGTGTGAGCTGAAGCTCATCACCGGACAACAGTTGCAGCGGCTGTTTTTCACCTCCGGCGCGAGCCTCTCGGCAGATCGTCGACACGCGACGCGGGAGCTGCGCTGGCTCACCGAGAACAAGCTGTTGCATCGACTTGAACGCCGGGTCGGTGGACGCGAGTCGGGTTCGCAAGCGTTCATCTACTGCATTGGTCCGGTCGGTCGGCGCGCCGTTGAGTTCTGGCGAGGTCACGGATTGCAGCGTTCTCGATCGACATGGGAGCCGGGTGCTGCCTTTGTCGACCATGCCCTTGCGGTCACCGAGCTGTACGTGAAGCTGCACGAGAACGAACAACTCGAGCTTCTCAAGTGGCAGTCTGAGCCGTCGTGCTGGCGCACTCACCCCGGTTCGGTTGGCGAAGAACGGTGGGTGAAACCAGACGCCTTCGTCATCGTCGGTGATCAGAAATTCGAACACTTCTGGTTCATCGAGATCGATCGCGGCACCGAGCGCCTCGCCACACTTCGCCGGAAGTTTCAGGCGTACGCGGATTACGCCGCATCTGGTCGCGAGCAACGGGACCACGGGCTTTTCCCCCACGTCGTTTGGATTGCTCCGAGCGAGAAGCGTTCGCACGTTCTCATGGACCTCGCGACGACGTTCTCAGCCATCTGCAAGTTCGTCTCAACGACTGATGAACTCGCCGTGCAACGGATTTCGGGAGTCACGCGATGAAGTCTCGAATGAAGAACGACGCAACCGACCGACCGCCGCTTTACGGCGACCTTCGCAAATGGGCGTTGGTGAAAGCCGACAGCCTCGCGTTGATGGCGAAGTTGCCCGACGGATGTGTCTCGGCAGTGGTCACCGATCCGCCTTACGGGATCGCGTTTGCGGGAGCATCCTGGGACGGCGGATCCGGAAACGAGTCCCTCGCGACCGGCGAAGGGTTTCAGGAGTTCTGTCGCGAATGGGCCAAGGAGGTTCACCGAATTCTCAAGCCCGGTGGTTATCTCGTGGCGTTTGGAGCGAGCCGCACCGCGCATCGATTGACATGCGGGATTGAGGATGCCGGTCTGGAGATCCGCGATGAACTCCTTTGGATGTACTCAAGCGGCATGCCTAAGAGCAGGCGACTGCCCGGTGGACGCGGAACGGCGTTGAAGCCTACCTACGAACCAGCGGTCCTCGCCCGCAAGCCCTTCGTCAAGCAGCTATCCGGCAAACCGGGCACCACTCTTGACTCGATTCGCCGGTTTGGGACGGGCGCGCTCAATATCGACGAGACGCGGATTCCTCGCGCGAATTCCGACCCTGGTCCGGACAACTACTGGCCGCCGAACGTGATCCTCACACACGAGTCAGCCTGCACCGCCGACAGTTGCGATGACGAATGCACGGTCGCCCTGATTGACCGGATCGGAGCTGACGTCGATCGACCGCTCTCTCGCATCTTCCACGCAGGGAAAGCAGCCCAGACCGAACGAGAAGCCGGATTAGCCGGACTCCGAGCCACAGCCAAACCGATTTTCTCGGCGTCGAAGTACAACGCGAAACCTCGGCGAAACGCGCACCCCACTGTCAAGCCGCTATCGGTGATGGAGTGGGTAATCCGACTCGTTGCTCCGAAGGATTCTCTTGTCGTCGACCCGTTTGCGGGGTCAGGCTCGACGGGCTGTGCGGCGATGCTCGCTGGCCGCTCATTCCTCGGCATCGAGCGCGAAGACGAATATGTATCGATCGCCCGCGCAAGGCTCCGTCACTGGGCTAAGGAGGCGGACCGACGTGCGAGCTAACGTCGCCGATCGACCCCAGAAACCACTTTGCGAAAGCGTTTTTCACATCGGAACTGGACTTGACTTCGTTCGGAGAGAACGGGAACATGGACCCGACGTCGACACAAATCGAATGGGAGGAGGAAAATGCAGCACGAATCGCAAGACCCCGCCGAACCGGTGGTCAACCTGACTGAAGAGCGCGGCGGACTGGACAAAATCGCCGTCACCTATCTACGCGTGTCAAGCAGTGCGCAGGCTGATAAGGACTTTGACTCGGAGGGGTTCTCGCTTCCCGCTCAGCGGCGTGCCTGTGCCGGAAAAGCATCGGCGCTCGGCGCGCAAGTGGTCGACGAGTTTGTCGAGCGAGGAGAGTCGGCTAAGTCGATGCGTCGTCGAACCGCCTTGCAGGCAATGCTTGAACGAATTAAGGCGGGCGATGTCGACTACGTAATCGTCCATAAAGTCGACCGCCTCGCTCGCAGCCGACTTGACGACGCAATGATTGTCGAAGAAATTCGCGCGGCGGGCGCGATGTTGGTCTCGGTCAGTGAGAACATCGACGAAACTCCAAGCGGACTCTTGATGCATGGAATCATGTCGTCGATCGCCGAGTTCTACTCGAGGAACCTTGCAGCCGAGGTGAAGAAGGGAACGCGCGAGAAAGCCCGGCGCGGCGGCACGCCGTTTCGAGCACCGATCGGCTACTTGAATGTGACCGAGATGGTCGATGGTCGGCCGGTCCGGACGATTGCCGTCGATCCTGAACGTGCGCCGCTCATCACCCACGCGTTCACGATGTACGCGACCGGGAGCTATTCACTTGCTCAGCTCGCCGAATGGTTAGAGGATCGAGGACTGCGAAATCGCCCGACGCGCGGCAGGGAGCCCCAGCCGATCGGCGTGAACCGACTCGCAGAGATGCTGCGAAGCGACTACTACATCGGAGTCGTCCGATATTCAGGCAAAGTCAGTGAAGGTCGGCACGAGCATTTGACTGATCCGGTCACATTTCACAGGGTCCAGATGGCTCTCGACAGCCAGCGCCAGTCGGGAGAAAAGAGCTGGCGTCACCACCACTACTTGCGAGGCACCGTCTTTTGCGGGACATGCGGTGGTCGACTGACCTACACCCGTGCAAATGGCCACGGCGGAACGTATGAATACTTCGTGTGTACGAGTCGTCAAAGCAGCGGATGCACGCAGCCATACAGCCGTGTTGAGGCCGTCGAGCTAGAAATTGAGCAGGAGTATCGGAAAATCTCACTCACCTCGGCGCAACAGGAACGCATTCGAGATGCGATGGCTCGGCATGTAGATGCGCTCGATGACGCGGCTGCGCCGAAACGCCGCAAACTCACTGAAAAACTCGACAAACTGGCGCACCAGGAACGAAAGCTCCTGCGCGCCCACTACGACGACGAACTCTCAACGGAGTTGTTCTCCGAAGAGCAGCAGCGCATCCAGCGCGAGGTCGCGGCCGCCGCGCAACACCTGGAGGTCCTCGCGACTGACTACGCGGCCGTGATGGACGCGCTCGATGTCGCGCTCGAGTTATCTGACAACGCCTATGAGGCGTACTGCATGGCCAAGCCGTCGACTCGACGACTCATGAACCAAGCCATCTTCGAGTGGATCAGGATTGACCACGAGGACGTAGATGCGGTGCGCTACGCAGAGCCTTTCGCAACGCTGCTCAGCGACGACATCGCACCAGTGCGAGATTCTGCGGGGTCGGTGAACTGTCGTAAAAGAGAAAGAACCCCCACGGCGTCTTCTTGCCGTGGAGGTTCGAACCTCGAAGTTATGGTGCGGATGAGAGGACTCGAACCTCCACGGGGTTGCCCCCACGGCGACCTGAACGCCGCGCGTCTACCAATTCCGCCACATCCGCATGTGATGAGACGCGGGTCATGTTAGTGGGCGCCGAGAGCCTCTGCGGCCCCGCGCTCCAGCCCAATCGCACTCTCTCCGGGGCGAATTTGATGCGACCGTCATTACTCGGGTTTCAGGCGCTTCGCCGCGGTGCTGATCGCCGCTGTCGTGATTGTCGGCATCGGCTAGCGCTGTGCGGGAAGGAAGGAGAGCGCCGCTGCGGTTTCAGGACCCGCCGGAAGGTTCTCGCCCGCACGAGCGGCGTTCGTGATGCGCGTCGCAGGCATGCAGCAGCGACGTGTGATCGCTTCGGGCTGATCTTCTGCGTCTCGGCTGGGCCCGGAGCATCGACGCCTTAAGACTGATCAGCCAAGCGTGGGAGGCGGCACCGAGGCGCGGCGAAACGCATCTTCCACGACCACGGGCTCTGGCGCAACACGCAACGTCGGTTCGACGTGCGGCTTCGTAGGAGGCGGTGGCGACGGGAAAGCGTCAACTCCAGTTGGAGGCGCCTGGCTCTCTTCAACCATGTTCAGCGGCTCGCCCTCGGCGATGATCCTGCGCGCAATCCAACTGGCTGCAGCAAGCATCGCGTCGAGGTCTCTCCCCTCCTTCAGGCGCTTGGGCACGTAGACCACGAGCGTCCCGCCGCTGTACTCGAAGAATATCTGAAACGGCAGTTGACCGAGCCAGATCTGAAAGGTCGGCTTGAAGAGCTCAAGCAGCCGGCCGCGGTCCTGGTTGTTGCGGACCAGCAATTGATACTTACTGGCAAGTTCCGAGCTTTCGAGCTCAACCGGCGCGAGCGACGGGCGGTCGAGCCAGTCGTCGCGACCGAAGAATCCACCGCGGCGGCTGAGGAACACCCCAGGGAAGACGCGCATCGCGCGGGGCAGATCGACCACAGCGATCGTGTAGTGATGCGGCGCGTAAACAGTGATCGGGCGCTTGCGGCGGTCGGCGCGGTCCTCGCGCGTCTCAAAGACAAAGTGCGCCAGCCCGACCGCAACGTCATCCACGCCCTCGAGCGGCCCCTCCATGTAGTTCTCGCAATGGCGACGATCGCCAGCGCCCAGCAGCGGGGTCGTCTCCATGAGCGACATGCGCTCACTGAAGTTGAACCGGTGATCGAGCGCGTAGCCGGCGAAGAAGTCTCGCGCTGCCAGCCGGGTCGCCTCGCGCCAGACCATCGAAACCACAACTGCCACGACGATCAAGAGCGGCACGACCGCAAACAGGACCTTTCCAGTGGAGGCGCCGATCAGGAACACCCCTCCGCCGATCAGGGCGATCGCCCAGATGTACTTGCGCGCTCCGACCAACTTGCGCAGGTGCTTGGCGCGGGTCGAGCTCGCAGAATGCGGCGCGCGGTAGCCCGCGACCATCACTTCGCGGCGCTTACGCGAAACCGAAGGCGGCAGCGCCGAGCCGACGCGTGATCCGATTTCCTGGCCGTTGGGCGTCATGCGGCAAATTCTCCCACTCGCGGCGCAACGGCGTTGAAGTCAACTGGATCGAGCCGCAGATACGCAAAGGCATTCGGCGTCATCCACATCGCGATCAGCGAGATCGGGATGCTCTGTGCGCGCGTGTTGAAGAACTCGACGTTTGCGTTGTAGAGCGCGCGAGCCGCCTGGATCTCGTCCTCGATCACGGCGAGCTCATCCGCAAGAGCGATGAACTTCTCGGCTGCCTTCAGCTGCGGATACTCCTCGGCCACCGCGATCATCCTGGAGAGATCCTTTGCCAGGGCGTTCTCGACTGCTTCCACGTCTTCGGGGCGTTCTGCGGCGATCGCCCGACTGCGATGTGCGGCGGCGGAACGCATCAGCTCCTGCTCGTGATCGGCGTACGCGCGAACCACCTCGTTGAGGTTTGGCACCAGATCGTGACGAAGCTTGAGCTGGACGTCAACGCCGCTCATGCCCTCGCGCACCTTGGTGCGCGCGTGGATCAAAAAGTTGTAGGTGTAGATCGCCCAGACAGCAAACAGACCAACTGCTGCGGAGACGATGACTGGGAGAGTCATTTGACCCAGTATCGGTGCGGATCAGCGCCGCGTCAAGGCTGCGTGTCTAGTCGAGTGAAAGAACGACTTTGAGCGATTCCTGGACGTGCGGGTCCGAAACGAGCATGCCGCTCGAGTGGTGGCGCACGAAACCATCGCGATCGATCACGAAAGTCACGCGATCGTTCAGCTGCCAGACCTGCTGCGAAGACCGCAAGCCGAAGAGCTTGTAGGCCGTCGCCTCGGGATCGCTCAGGACCGGAAACGTCAGCTTGTAACGATCCGCGAAGGCCTTCTGCTTCTCGATGCCGTCGGTGCTTATTCCGACGATCCGCGCGCCAGCCGCAGCGAACTCCTCGAAGTTGTCGCGGAATGAGCACGCCTCGGCGGTGCAGACATTCGTGAATGCCTTCGGGTAGAAGAACACGACGACCGGCCCGTCTTTGAGCAGGTCGTAGAGGTTGACGTCGTTTCCGTCCTGGTCAGGAAGCGTGAAGTCTGGGGCCTTGGCGCCGTCTTTGAGCGGGCGGCTGATCAGTTTGGGGAACATCTATTCATCCTCGGATACTTGGAGCACAACCTTGCCGGTCGCTTTGCGATCGTCGAGCAGCTGCAGCGCATCGGCCGCATCCTCAAAGTTGAAGACCTTGCCGATCAGCGGCTTGATCTCGCCGCGGGCCGCCATTGCGTTCACGGTCTCGCCGATCTCGTGCGCGAGCTCGGGCCTGGTGCCGACAAAGGCGCCCCAAGCGACGCCGACAACAGATGTGTTGCGCAGCAGGAGGCGGTTGACCTTGACCTCCGGGATCGAGCCCTCGGCGAATCCGACCACAAGCAGGCGCCCACCTTCGGCGAGCGCGCGAAGGTTGTCGATGAAGCGCTTCCCGCCGACTGGATCGAGCACGACATCAACGCCGCGCTTCTCAGTCATTTCCTTGACCCGCCCGAGCCACTCGTCGCCGCCGGAGAAGACGATCTCGTCGGCGCCGGCCTCGAGCGCGACCTCGGCCTTCTCGTCCGATGAAACCGCAGCGATCACGCGCGCGCCCATCGCCTTTGCAATCTGAATCGCTGCGGTGCCCACTCCCCCAGCCGCGCCCTGGACCAACACCGTCTCACCACTCTTCAGTTGCCCGCGATCACGCAGTGCGAACAAGGCCGTGTGGTAATTGATGATCAGCGCCGCGCCCTCGTGGTAATCGAATTCGTCCGGCAGCTTGAAGGTCATCAAGGGGGAAGTCACGACCTGCTCGGCGTACGCGCCGAGCGACAGAAATGCAACGCGATCGCCAACTGCGAAGCCGCTGCCCTCTGGCGCGTGAGCGACGCGGCCGGCGCCTTCGGATCCGAGCGTGAACGGCGGCTCGGGTTTGATCTGGTATTCGCCCTTGCTCAGCAGCAGATCAGGGAAAGACACCCCGGCCGAGCGCACATCGACGATCAGCCCGTGCTCGTTGGCCTCGGGCGCAGAGACTTCTTCCTCAACAGCATCTGCCGGGCCGCCGCCCGCCACGTTCATTCTGATCGCCCGCATGTACTCCCCGATTTCAATTTTGATGGTCAGACACCCTCTTGGACGCGATCTTCGGCGAGTCCTTCAGCTGATGCATGTAGAAATGACGCTCGACCCGGTCGCGGCGCGCAGCACCGTCTGCCTCACGTCGTTGTCCGACAGTCAGAAAGCCATGTATGCGAGCAAGTGCGGACAAATCGGGGAGACAGGATTTGAACCTGCGACCGCTCGGCCCCCAGCCGAGTGCGCTACCAGACTGCGCCACTCCCCGGTCAGGGATGGATGGTACCTAGCCCCAGGGTGTCGTGGCCTGAAGCACGGCGTCTGCCAGACCTTCGGTGCGCAGATGGGTGATCTCCTGGTAGCTGGGATCCATCACCATCTCGAGGAATTTCTGGCGACTTGGGTAGCGGACAAGCAGGACCGCGTCCCATTCGTGGCCGGCATCTGCGATCACCGCGGTTGAGCAGTCGCCCGCGTAGACAACCTCGCCGCCGACGCGCTCGAGGTGCGCCTGCACCGCTTCCGCGTACTTGTCGTATGACTCCTTGCCACCGCTCCCGCCGTAGCGCAGCAGGTTGAGCATCACCACCGGTCCGCCCTCGTCCTCTTCGACATAGCGCCGGACGTCGTCGGGAGTCGGATCAACCGGCATAGTGCTTTCGCGTGTCAGTGAAGAGCGATCCCAGCAGGCGCTTGTTGATCGCGTCCCCGGGCTTGCCGATGGCGCTGGGCTCGTAAGCGATCGTCCACGTGAACTTGCAGCTCGTTTCAGACACGGGCTCAACGACGTAGTCCTCGGCAAAGCGTTTGACCATCGGCGCACTGGCTTCGAGCACATAGAAGGACATGCGGCGCCCCTCATCCCATATGAAGAAGTGCTCGCGAAACTTGTTGGCACCCTTGAGCGCCGAGACGGTCCGCGTGGTTCCGACGCCGTGCGGCGGGTCGGAGGTCCAACTGATCCCCTTGCCGATGATGCGGCACCACGAGAGAGGATGGAGCGCTGTCAACTCCTTCCAAACTTCCGCCGCCGGGCGATTGACCTCGAAGGTCTCGACCAGTCGCACGGGCGCCGACTCGAAGAACGACTCATCGACGGGTTCGGTCTTGAACCAAGGCAATTTCATAAGCGGGCGACGGGAATCGAACCCGCCCTAAGAGCTTGGAAGGCTCCTGTGCAACCACAACACCTCGCCCGCAGGGTGAACAAGTTTACGCGTCGTCTTTCAGTATCTGCTTGAAGCCGTCAGCGTCGTTGCGCCGATGGCTCACAAGTGTCTCGCCAGTGTCGAGATACTTCACCACGTCGGTCGAGTCTCCAGCGCTGATTGCAAGAAAGCGGATAACCGAATCCGACTTGTTGATCAACTGGTGCGCACCCTCGGGTCCGACCGGGAAACTCACGATGTCTCCGGCGGCGAGCTCACTCGTTCCGTCGGGAGTGCGAAGCGTTGGCGCGCCCTGGATGACGACCAGCAGCTCCTCTTCGCCGTAGTGGAAGTGGTACTTGTAGGCCGTCGCGCCCGGCTCCAACTCCCATACGGTGGCGCCGATTCGATCGGAGCCCGCCTTACGGCCGACGAAGTCCTGGCGTTTGATCGCCCCATCGCCGTCGCGCTCGGTGTCGAACTCGGGATCGAAGATGTTCGGCATGAATACCCCGCAGGAGAAAAGAGAAGGCGGGCCAGCCAGGACTCGAACCTGGAATCCCCGGTTTTGGAGACCGGTGCCTTAGCCAATTTGGCCACTGGCCCGCGCGGGCGCAAGTTTACCCGGGCGGCATCCGAGCAGTAATCTCGTGCAGGATCAAGGGCAGCTGCGACGGGCTCTGTGAAGTTCAGCCTGATGAAGATGTAAGTCAGCCGATGCGGCGCGCCGTCAGCCAGTTGAAAGACTGCTGATTGCCGCCGGGTGTTTGGTGCAGCTCGTGCATTTCGCTGACGAATTCAAACTCTGGCCCCAGAAACGTCCGCAGATCTTCGGCCGAGTAGCGCCGCACAGTCAGTCCGGAGCAACGCTCGGGACCGTCCTCGGCGAACGTACCGATCACCGCATGTCCGCCGATCTCCAGCACAGATCGGAGCGCGTCCAGATACTGCGCCCGCTCATCATCTTCCGTGAGGAAATGGAGCACGGCGCGATCGTGCCAGACGTCGTAAAGCTCGGGTGACCGCCATTCGAGCAGGTTCGCGACGATCCAATCCACCTGTTCTGCCGCCGCACCCAGACGGTGGCGACTTATCGCCAGGCCGTTGTCGGCAAGGTCAAGAACTGCGACTTTGCGGTGACCGCTTGCCAGCAGACCATCGACGAGCGTTGAAGACCCGCCGCCCACATCAATCACTGAGGCGTGCGGGGCGGCGACTTTCTGAATCAGCTCGAGCGACGTGGTCGCCTCCGACTGGTACCAGCTCACGCTTGCATCGCCGCCGCTGTATGCGGCTTCCCAATGTTCTGCTCCAGCCCTCATCGTTCTGTAAGTCGTTCGAGCCCGTCGTAGATCAACGCCTGAGCAAATACGTAGCTGGCGAGCACGAATCCTTCGGCCGCCGCGCGTGCCGTCGGATTAGTCAGAAACGTGCGGCGGTGCAAGATCGTGCCGTCGGAGGCCATGAAGCTGAGCCCGCCGAGAGCCATTCCGCTGAGCGCCTCCTTTTCAGCAGAAAGCTTTGGATCGGCGAGCAGCGTCGCGAAGGTCGCGAGGAGCGCGGAGTACGGACCGAGCACTGGGAGCAACTGAGGCTTGGTCACGCCGAGCACTGCGCCGCCTTCGATGAGTCCGGGCAACCGCTTCAACGCCTCTGACTTCGACGGCCGTGCGCCATGGCGGATGGCCAGCGCGCCAAGCAACAGATGGTTGACCGCAAAGCTCGAGGCGCCGCGCTGGATCTGGCGATCAGCTGCCCCCTCGTCCTCAGCGAACTCCTCGAACAACATGAACCAGTCGCCGACGAACGAGGCCGCCGCGGCTCCGAGCAGCAAAACATTGTCAGTTCGATCGCGAGATCCGCCGGTACGAAGCAGCCCAGCGACGATCGACCCCATCACGAGCGGCTTCGCGACCAGTTCGACGTTTTTGGCCCGGCGGGCTCCAGCGACAGTCAGCGCCACCGAGGCGGCGAGAAACACGGCGCGCTCCGGTCGCCTGAACGACGGTTTGAGCGCCTCGGATATTGATCGACCGATCCCCATCACAGAACCGCCAGCGTACTGCGCCGATCGCACGCTGGGCAGTAGTCTCCTGCGCCAACAGCCGCACGAAAACTTCAGGAGAACTTTCTCATGCCTTCCGCAATCCGCAATCTGGTTTTCCTCGTGGTTGCGCTGGCACTGATGATTCCCGCAGCGGCCCTCGCCGAATCGAAGATTTCCGGTTCCTACCAGGGCAAAGCAAAGTCGCTCGACGGATCGAAGACCTTTGGCACGGCGAAGTTCGTGCAGACCGCATCCAGCGCCGAGAAGTACACCCTCAACCGCGAGGGTTCGGCGAAGTTCACGCTGAAGAAGAAGTAAGCGCGGCGGAGGGAATGCTCGTCGACGCGCTCATCGCGATCGTCATATCACTGACGGTGGTCTGGCTGGTGATTGCGCTCGTCCTGGTCGTCAAGCGACCTGACCGAGAGACCATCGCCGCGGTCGCCAAACTCCCCGGCGAGCTGGTCAGCATGATCCGAACGCTTCTCCGCGAAGACCAGCTCCCACGCGCAGCTCGCATCCGCCTGTGGATTCTGCTCGGCTATCTGATCTCGCCGATTGACCTGGTTCCCGACTTCATTCCGGTCATCGGATACGCAGACGACGTGATCGTGACCGCAATCCTCTTGCGCGGGACGGCGCGATCGGTCGGGGCGGACGCGCTGAGAGAGGCATGGCCCGGAAGCTCGGACAATCTCAAGGCCATTCTACGGCTCTGCGGAATCTCTGATCGGTCCTGAACCGGCAATCCAGTGCGGGTGGAGGGACTCGAACCCCCACGAGCTTTCGCCCACCAGCTCCTAAGGCTGGCGCGTCTACCAATTCCGCCACACCCGCGCATTTGAATCGTGTCAATCAGGCGTTTGGCAAGCGCCCGCGGGAGAGTCTAGACTTGCATCCGATGCTGTGGGAGGACGTAAAAGCATCTGAGGAAAAGCCGCCTGTCCGACACCCCAACAGGGATCTGCCGGAATCGCATACGGCCCGACTTGGAGTTGTAGGCATGCTCGCATTGAGCGTGGCGATGCTGCTCGTCGTCGCCCTCGGTGGCTGGAGCCTGCTCGTCGGCGCAAAGATGCCGGTTCTGGTCTTCGCGGTCATCTACGCCGTCATGGCGTGGGCTGTCTGGGAGTGGCGCCGCGGCGTACTTCCGGTGATCGCGGCGCTCGCGGTCATCCTTGCAGTCTTCGCACTCGTAGCTGGCCCAGATTGGTTTGCACGCGACAAGGTCGGCTACAACGACCCGACGCTGCCTTCCGCACTGCTTGGCCTGGTCACGCTGGCCCTGATCCCGACGCAGATGCTTTTGATCTTCGTCTCCACGTGGGCCTTCAACCAGAAGTGGAACGTCGAGGAAGAGATTCATCCCGACGAACCCGATTGGCCCGCAGATCGCGCTCGGCCAGCCGTCATGCCGTCGGCCCCCGCGCCCGCTCGCTAATTTCTTCACGCACCCTGCCCGGGTGGCGGAATCGGTAGACGCGCGGCACTCAAAATGCCGTGTCCTTTGGGCGTGAGAGTTCGAGTCTCTCCCCGGGCACTATGAGTTCAGTTGTTCACGCGCGAGTCGTCGCACACGGCCGCGTCCAAGGAGTCTTTTATCGCGACACGATTCGGCGTGCCGCCGAGTTGCGTGGTGTCGGCGGATCAGCCGTGAATCTGCCCGACGGAACCGTCGAATGTCACTTCGAGGGCTTCAGGCCGCCGGTAGAAGAGATGATCGATGTTGCGCGCGTGGGTTCACGCGGCGCAGATGTCGAGCGCGTTGACGTCGATTGGTCCGAACCGGAGGGAATCACCGAGTTTTCGACGAGTTGAATCTGCGAGCCGACTCATAGAGACAGCTGTTTCTTAAGCCCTTCCAACATTGCCTTGACTCGCTCAATTTGTTCGTCGCCGATCGGCAGCTCATCGGCCCGAGCGTTCAGGATGTCGAGCTCAACAATCCCCTCGCGGATCGCCGCCTTCGCAAACTCCCAGTCGCGGTCGCGGCCAGCGGCGCACTTAGAGAGGACGAGATCATGCGCCTCGAGACACTCGGCGGTTACCTCTTGACCGGAAAGCGTTTCGAGTTCAAGCTTCACCAGCCGATCTTCCCAGCCCGCTGGGCATTTTGCTGTCTCCGGTCCCACACCGTGGGCGTAGTAGCCGAATGTTTCTTGAAATATCGAACCTTCGCCTATCCCGCCGTCCACCTGTATTGCCTTCGAGGGCGCGTCTGCGGGATACAAGTCCGCTTCCATCGAGAACACCATCTCTTCGGGAAGGTCTTCCCGAGTGCCAAGGATCGCCTGACTTCCAACCACGATGAATCGAGTCTCTTTGGTTATGTCCGCGGAGGCCCGAACGACGTGAATCAACTCATCGCGATTCAACCTGCAACCTGGGCTATCGCCTCGCGCCTCTCAACCTCGCTTAGTGCGCCTGCGAATGGCGAGTTTTGACGAAGATCCCTCCCGCGCTCGGAATCTTCCACCATTTCGCGCCTTATCTGATCCAAACTTCGCGCCAGAACGATCTCCCACTCATCCGCGTACCGGGAATGGATACGACCTTCGTCCCGCAAACGCCAGAGCGTCGTCAGGGCAAACCGCACGGTTTCCGGCTGGAGATCTCGTGCCACGGCTTCGTGGAACGCCAGCGCGCGTTCAGCTGCCGCGTCATGCGGGTCTCGATGAACCGAGCTGATCGGCTGCTTGCCGAGCGATAGTTCTTTGATCTGTCGTGCGCGATCGCGGTTTGCCTGAAGTGCGGGCTCGAGAAAATGACCTTTGCGCTCAGCACTTGATTTTGCTGACTCGACTGATTCAGATAGGTCGACGACTGTCGCGAGGGGCACCTCGATGCGACCCTTAGGCGTGTATACCGTCGGGATATCCCCAGAGGCAATCCAACGCTGGATAGCCGTATGGCTTACGCCAATTGCCCGGGCGGCGAAACGCTGGGAAACTGTGCGTCCGATTTCGCGTTCGAGTCGGTCGCGCACTTTCCAAAGATCCCTATTTTCAGGCAGCTCCCGCTCGACCCGGCGCAGCCGAGCGATGTCCTCAAAGATTCTTAGCTTTTTCTCAGTCGGGCTCATCTATACGAACACTATACCTAAACTTGCCACTTTGTGCAATTATCGGCAACTTTCCGCGCCAAATTGATAGCGCGTTTCCAGCCTCCGGTCAGTCGTGATTAGGCTACCCAAAATCACGCATCTACGGCGGTTGGGGGGTCTGCCCCGCATTTGGTTGACACCTTGATCTGTGAGGATTCACTTCACAGAAAGGATGTCCGAAATGGCAAAGCAGTACCCGAAGGAATTGCGAGACGATGTCGTTGCCGTTGCGCGCTCTGGCCAAGCTCGAAGGAGCCAAGTGGCAAAGGATTTCGGAATCTCCGAGCAGACTCTGAGCAACTGGCTCAAGAAGGCCGAGATCGAAGAAGGCGTGCGGCCCGGCATGACTGAGGCCGATCGCAATGAATTCCGCGAGCTGAAGAAGCGAAACCGCCTACTTGAGCAGGAGAATGAAGTGCTGAGGCGCGCCTCTGCCTATCTGTCCCAGGCGAATTTGCGCGGAAAATGATCTTCCCTCTCGTCCGCGAAATGGCCGCCCCCGGAGCCCGCATCAGGGTTCCGGTGGCGGTGGCGTGCAGGGTGCTTGGGTTCTGGAGTACGAAGGTTGCCTGCCTCCACTCATTGCGGCCATCGACGGTACCTGGGACGCGACTGCCGTGACTTCGGTCACTGACGAGATGGCGAGCGTGGCGTACGACTCCATCTGGAAGTTGTGACGAGCCCGGTCGACTAATCGAGAGTCACGTTGAGCGCCGCGCGGATCACGTCGAGCGCCTCTGGGTTTTCTGCTGAAGAGAGATCGCCCGGGTCTTCTCCTAGCGCTGCGGCTCTCACAGCCCGGCGCAGGATCTTCGCCGAGCGCGTCTTTGGCAGCGCGGGAACGATCACTACGCGTGAGGGCTTGAACGGTCGCCCGAGTTCTTCGGCCACGGCAGCTGCAAGCTCGCCTGGAAGCGAATCATCAGATGCAGCGTCGCCAATCGCAACCGCGAAGCACCAAACAGCCTCGCCCTTGGTCTCATCGGGCACTCCGATCGCGGCGGCTTCGGCAACACGCGGATCGGCAACCAGAATGCCTTCGACCTCAGCCGGCCCTAGCCGTTTGCCGGCAACGTTTATCGCCTCGTCGGAGCGACCGAACAGGAACCAGTCTCCGTCGCCGTCCACCATCGCCCAGTCGCCGTGGCGCCAGATCCCGGGATAGGTGCTCCAGTAGCTCGACTTGTAGCGCTCCGGATCTCCAAGGACGCCACGGGTCATGCTCGGCCACGGCTGCTTGCAGACCAGCTCGCCTACCGAGCCGTGGATCGGGTTGCCCTCGGGGTCAAAGACATCGACATCCATGCCCAGCGAGGCGCCACCAAGAGAGCAGACCTTGATCGGCTCGACCACGAATGGAGACAGGAAGCACGCCCCCACCTCGGTACCGCCACTGATGTTCACGATCGGCACGCGCTCGCCAGTGATCTCCATCAGCCAGCGGTACGGGTCTTCGTTCCACGGCTCACCGGTCGAGCCGAGCACGCGCAAGGCGGACAAATCCGCGCCGGTCGCAAAGTCATCCCCCTTCGACTTCAGAGCGCGGATCAGCGTCGGCGAGATCCCAAGCACGTTGATCTCTTCGGATTCAACAAGCTTCCAGAGCCGGCTCGGATCGGGCCAGTCGGGCGCGCCTTCCATCATCACCATCGTCGCGCCAAGC
Organism: Solirubrobacterales bacterium; assembly: GCA_016185345.1. Lineage (GTDB taxonomy): Bacteria > Actinomycetota > Thermoleophilia > Solirubrobacterales > JACPNS01 > JACPNS01. The sequence goes on from JACPNS010000009.1 coordinate 18,878, forward strand.
CCATGCGCGCCGAGCATGTTGACCGGACCCATGATCCAGCCCATGTCCGTTACCCACATGAACCGCTCGCCGGCATGCACATCGAGTTGGTAGGCGACCTCGGCGATCATCTTCACGGTGAAGCCGCCGTGCACGTGAACCGCGCCCTTGGGCTTGCCGGTGGTGCCGGATGTGTATCCGATCATCACGGGGTCCTCGCTGCTGGTCGGCTCAGCGTCGATCAGCTGGCCCCGGAACGGCGCGACGAGCTCTTCCCACTCAAGATCAAATCCCGGGTTGAAGGCAACTTCATTGCCCTCTTCGCGCGCGACGATCAGATGCTCGAGCGTTGGGACCTCCTGGACCACTTCGTCGGCAACCGGCTTGATCGCCGCAGCCTTTCCGCGACGAGCGCTTCCGTCGGCGACGATCAGAACCTTTGCGCCGGCATCGTTGAGGCGAGCCGCTACCGCGTGGGCGGCAAATCCAGAGAAGATCGGCAGGTAGACCGCGCCGATCTTGGCGACTGCGTAACTGGCGATTGCGGCTCGGGGCGTCATCGGCATGAACACGCCGACGTGGTCGCCCTTGCCAACACCGATCGATCGCAGGCCCTGCGCGAGCGCATCGACCTCGGCGCGAAGCTCCGAGTACGTGAGGCGCTCGACCTCACCGGTTTCGCGCTGGCAGACAACCGCCTCCTGATCTGCAGTGCGCGGAAGACTCGCCCAGCGATCAATGCAGACGGCGGTCATGTTGATCTCTCCGCCGGTGAACCACTTCGTCCACTCGATGCCACCAGAGTCATCTATCACCTGGTCATAGGGCTTCGAGAACGGAAGGCTCAGGTCACGGACCACGAACTCCCAGAAGCGGGCGATGTCAGCAACGCTCGCCGCGCGCAGCTCGTCGATCGTCTCAACGCCGTACTCCCTGAGCAACCTGCCCACGTTGGCCCGCTCGATGTATTCCGGCGTCGGTCGCCAGGCGACCTCGGCTGCTTGCGTCTCCCCATTCGCAGTCATGAGCCGGAGTCTACGGGGCGCCTAACTAAGCAGCGAACGCCTACCCAGCGCGGTGCCGGGCCCTCCGAGTCGGCTACTGGTGCTCGGCTAGAAACATCCCGACACCCTGGCGCATTAATGCGACAGCTTCTTCGGAAAACTCATCGGTCTTGCCGTGCGCAGCTTTGTTTCTCAGGTCGAGCCATGCGGTTACGTTTTTCTGCGCTAACCCGTTGTAAACGTCAGCCTTTTTCAGCTCGGCATTCAAGACGTCCGATTTCAAATATTTTCCAGGCTCGCGCTCGACGGCGATGTTCACACCAGCCGCCAGCTTGCGTAGTCGCTCCTCCAAGACGCAGCCAATCAGCACCGCCGCAGGCGTCTTATAGTGCTTTTCAAGTTGCTCATCAGCCATTTCCAAGAAGTCCGCGAATACCTCAGACTCGATCAGACCCTGAACCGTGGCGCCGTAGCCGTCCTTCAAGTCATCGAGAAGTGCGCTCGCTATACCGAGTACGTCCTGAACCTTGTGTCCCTCATGGGTTTTCGCATCGATTGCGGTCTGAGCTTGCCGCGCATACAAGTTGTTTGTCGGGACCGCAGCGTTGATCGCACTTGCCATGCGAAGCGCCGCCCTCCGCTTTTCATGATCAGGAAAGCCGCCAGAAAAATCACTGTGAGGCGAGGCGCGACCCACGCTGCGACCAAGTTCAATCGCAGATTCGAGTCGCTGAATTGCCGCTTCCTGAACGCTACTCATCCGTCGCCGTAAGCAGGGCACGGCCAAAGCTCAGAAGGCTCGACGAAGGCGCCAACAAAGTTGAAATGACTATGCCGCCCGGGAACGGGATTTCGGTGCGCTCCTCTTTCGAGCGAAGCCGAAACTCCGACGCTGTGGCTGGGCGACCTGTCGAGAGCTCGAAACTCGGCGCTCGACCTCCTTCACATACTCGTCCGCCGACATCTGGCCACGGAGCAGCTTGAGGTACTGCGGGGATGGCCCCGACGGAACAGAATTCATATCTTTCATTGACCCTCCACTTCGTGCGTGATCGATCCTGATTCTGCCGGATGCTGCGGACGCGAACCACCATCGGCGTTGTCCTCAGTCTCATTTTTTTGATCTCCGGAGTCTTCGTCAGCGGCGCTGAACGCGACTCCCAGAATCGCGCCCAGAATCTCTACGTACGTTTTGTCGACGGCAGTGAACGCCTCTACGAAAGTCGAGATTACGCAGAAAACGCCAACGCTCTCATCGCCATCAAGTAGCGGCACAGCTATCAACGATCCGTACTCCCGGCCGGGTCGTGCATGCGAATGAGTCTTGAACCGATCGTCGTCCTGGACATTCTGCGAGATCTTTGTCTCCTTCGAGGCGTACGCCCGACCGGCGAACGACGTGCTGATGTCGAGACGAAACTTCTTTTGTCCGTCCAGCGAGTGGCCAGAGGTCGCGACCATCATCCATTTGAGCTGATCGTCGTCGGCCGGCATCAAGACCGAAAGCCGAATCTCTTCTCCCTCGCCTTGTGTCAGCACGTCCCGCGCAGGGTCGAGTATTCCCTTAGATATGAAGTCGTCGAGTGTGACGCCGGCAATGTCTCCGCTCAGCGCGCGCTGGAAAGTATTCAAGACTTCGCGCACATGCTCGCCATAGGTCTGCCCTAGGACTATTTCTCGCTCAATCTCAGCTGATATCTCTGGCCCGCGCGACACCCTGCCAGCCCAAAACCCGACCCCTAATGCAACCAGTACGCCGAGCGCAATCTCCCACGCTCTCAGACTGAGACTGCCGCCGAGCACGCTGTATGCGAGAACGGCCATGGCAGCAATGCCAATCCAGATTGCATTCGCAATCAGGTTGGCAACGACGTCTCTCACCCACTGTTTCATCGTGGGCGATCGTAACGACCTACCAAGTCGTGAGTACCGTGCGCCAGTCGTACTGCGGTGACACCGGGGCAAGAACGAAGGCTTAAAAGAGAAAGACCGTCGGGCTCGGCCCCCAACGGTCTTTCGGTAAACGGACTCGGGCTCGGCCCCCAAGTGCGCTTCGATCTGGACAGGACCTCAATGAAGGGTCCGTCGATGCCTCATACATCGTCGCTTAGAGAGACCGACTTTATACACCAAATTAGGTAAATTGCAAAGAAATTCGCCAAATATTGAAGAATTTCCACGGTTCTGCAGTTATCGGCCGTTCGTGGCCGAGACTAAACAGCTACCTAAGGGGAATCGGCCCATTCGACTGGGCCAGCCGTGAGAACGTGGCTGGTGAGCTTGCGGCCGAGCCGCTCCTGCATCTCGCGCGAAGTCTCGATCAGCGCGGGAAGGTCGATCCCGGTTGCCACACCCATCTCTTCGAGCATCGAGACGACGTCCTCGGTTGCGACGTTGCCGGTCGAACCTGGAGGGACCGGACAGCCCCCGAGCTCACCGAACGACGACTCAAACGACGTGCATCCGGCCCAGAGCGCGGCGAGCACGTTGGCCAGCCCCTGCCCCCTGGTGTTGTGAAAGTGCGCGGTCAGCTGCGCGCCTGGAAGCGCCGCCTTCGCCAGCGGGAAGAACTCGCCGACCTGAAGAGGATTGGCCATGCCGGTCGTGTCGCCGAAGCCGATCTCGGCGGCGCCCGCCTCGGTCAGGGCGCCAGCGATCTCGAAGACGCGCTCGGGGTCGATGTGGCCTTCGTAGGGACAGCCGAAGGAAGTTGAGATCACGGCAACGCAGCGCAGGCCGTCCTTGCGGGCGTCTGCAACCACGCCGGTCAGTTCAGCCAGCGACTGACCGATCGTTCGATTGACGTTCTTCATGTTGTGCGTCTCGGACGCGGAGAGGAAGACGCTGATCTCGTCGATCCGGTCGCGCTGCTTGAGCGCGTTCTCGAGGCCGCGGCGGTTCGGCAGCAACACGGAAAAGGTCACGCCCTCGCGGCGCTGCACGCGGCTCAATACTTCCGCACCGTCAGCCAACTGCGGGATCACATCCGGTCGCACGAACGAAGTGATCTCGAGGCGCGACAGGCCCGTCGCCGTGAGCTTGTCGATGATCGCGACCTTGTCGTCGGTGCTGATGATCTCGGGTTCGTTCTGGAAGCCGTCACGTGGACCGACTTCGCGGATCAGCGCTTCAGTTGGTGGGGCGATCACGCGCTCTCCGTCACTTCATTGCGTCCGTCAAAGGTCTCGCTGTGAATGATCCGGCGTTCATGCGTACCCACGCCAATCGTGCGTCCGTCGCATTTCACCTCGACATCGAAGTGCAGCTTGCGCCCGTCCTCAATGTCGGTCAGCGTCGCGGTCGAAACGCACTCGCCGCCGATCGGCGCCGAGCCCACGTGCTTGATGTTCACGGCAAATCCAACGCAGGTTGAATCCTCAGGCAGCTCCGACCAGACAGCCTGCATCGCGGTGTACTCCATCCGACCGATCATGCGTGGGGTTGCCAGCACGCGGTTGGCAACGCTCTGCCCGACGTCGGTCGAAAGTTCGTCGGTCACTTCGAAGCGGTGCTCGTAGGTCATTCCAGGTTCTAGGGGCATGGTGAAAAAGCCTATTTGAAGCAGTGGCTAGGATCGCCGCGATGAACGGAATGGACAACACCGTCGCGATCGTCGGAGGAACTGGCGCCCTCGGCTCGGCCTTGGCGCTGCAACTTGCGCGCGCCGGCGTGAACGTTCGGATCGGATCCCGCCAGCTCGGTTCGGCCGAGGAAGCAGTCGAGCGGATCCAGAGCAAGCTCGAATCACCGACTGCCCCAGTCACCGGCCACGTCAATGAAGACGCGGTCCAAGGCGTTGAAATCGTCTTCCTGACCGTGCCGTTTCGCTCGCAGTCCGAGAACCTCACGAACTTGAAGAACGCGCTCGTTGACGGGCAGATTCTTGTTGACGCGACGGTGCCGCTCGCGGCAGCGATCAGCGGCAAGGCCACGCGCACGATCGGTGTCTGGCAGGGCTCGGCCGCGCAGCAGGCGCAGGAGATGGTTCCCGACGGCGTGATCGTCGTCTCTGCGCTCCACACCGTGAGTGCAGTAACGCTCGGCGATCTCGACAACGCTTACGAAGAAGATGTCCTCGTGATGAGCAACAAGAAGGCCGCCAAGGCGCGCGTCGCGAAGCTGATCAACTTGATCCCCGGCCTTCGCGCCGTGGACGGCGGCCCGCTCGAGGCCGCGCGAATCGCCGAGCAGCTGACCGCGTTGCTGATCGGCATCAACATTCGTTACAAGACCCACGCCGGCGTGCAGTTCACAGACCTGCCGGTCAAGGAGTGGGACTAGCGCCGATGGACGTGGCGCTGCTTGCCGGCGGCACCGGTGGCGCCAAGCTCGCCGTTGGGTTGCGCGACATCCTGCACGGCTTCGACGGTGAGGCGGCAGAACAGCCTGGCCAGCTCAGTGTCATTGCCAACACGGCAGATGACATCGAGATCTACGACGTCCACGTCTCGCCCGATCCCGACCTGATCACGTTCCGGCTCGCCGGGGTGCTGAACGATCTTGGATTCGGCATCGAAGGCGAAGGCCACGAGTTGATGGACGCCCGCCGCGCTGCCGGCGAAGAGATCTGGTTCGAGCTTGGCGACGACGACATGCGCGTCTGCGCCGAGCGCGCGCAACTGCTCGCTGCGGGTAAGCAGCTGACCGACGCCCACGCAGAAGCCACAGCCGAGTACAACACCGGAGGCGCGCGGGTGCTGCCGATGAGCAACGCGCCGGTCCGCACGGTGATCGAAACGCCCGATGGTCCGCGCGGGATACAGCAGTATTTGATTCAGGACCGCAGCGCCCCGGACATCGACTCCGTGCACTTCGGCGGGATCGACACCGCTGTGATCACGCCCGAGGCCGCAGCGGCTATCGCCGTGGCCGATCTGATCATCGTCGGACCGTCCAACCCGGTGATCAGCGTCATGCCAATCCTCTCCACGCTTGGTCTTGCCAGGGCGCTGCGCGAGTCGCCTGCGCCGGTCCTGGGCGTCAGTCCATTCGTCGGCGGCGAGGTGCTCAAGGGGCCGACCGCGAAGTTCATCGAGGCCGAGGGTTTCCCGCCCACGAGCGCGGGCGCAGCCGACTACTACGAGAGCGTCCACGGCGACCTGATCGACGCCTGGGTGGCCGACGATCCGATCCCCGGTCACGCCCACCACCTTGCAAACGTCGAGATGAGCGACCCCGACCGCACGCGCTCGGTGGCGGCCGAGGTGCTGCGCTACGGCGCGTCCCTGCCGCGCACTGGGTCAGACTGACGAGCATGCGCGCCCGCCGTGAACGCACCTGCGTGATCTTGCCCGTCAAGCCCTTCGACGACGCCAAAGAGCGCCTGGCCACGGGGCTGGCCGCGGAGCAGCGCAGGCTGATCGCCGAGGCAATGGTGCGCGACGTGATCGCGGCACTGGCTCGCACACGCGAGGTCGATGGCGTCGTCGTGGTCAGCGCCGAGCCGAAGCTCAAGGAGATCGCTGGTGAAGTCGCCGACGCAATCATCCCCGATGAGCGGACCGGACACAGCGATGCCGCAAAAGCCGGCGTCGCATGGGCGATCGAGAACGATTTCGGCCGAGTGGTGATGCTCCCGGGCGATTGTCCGCTGCTGGACGCCACCGAACTCGACGAGCTGATCGCGCGCACGCGCGAGGACCGCATCGAGTTCGCAGTCATCCCAGATCGCATGGGCACCGGCACGAACGCGCTCGTGATTTCGCCCCCGGACGCAGTGGACCCCTCGTTCGGACCCGGCAGCAGGCAACGCCACATCGCGATGGGCCTCGCGGCTTCGCGCCGCGTCGCCGAGCACGAGGTGCCGTCGCTCGCACTTGATCTCGACACCGCCGATGATCTGATGGAACTCGCAGAACGACTCTCGGCCGGCGAGCACGAAGCCGTCAACACCGAGCAGGCCATCGCAACGCTGCTGACCGACCGTCGAAGCCTTCCGGGCGGGTACGCGCGTTGAAGCTGAGCATCGAGGCGGTCGCGGGCCTGCCAGAGATCGCGCCAGCTGACGATCTCGCCGGCCTGATCAGCAGTGGCGCCGAGCTTGAGGATGGCGACATCGTGGTCATTGCCCAGAAAGCTGTGAGCAAGGCCGAGGGCCGCTTCGCGGACCCGTCCTCAATCGACCCGGGCACAGAGGCGGTCGAACTGGCGGGCAAGACCGGCAAGGACCCAGGCCTCGTCCAGCTGATCCTCGACGAGAGCACCGAAGTACTGCGAGCGACCAAGGGCGTGCTGATCGTTGAGACGCTCCACGGATTCATCTGCGCAAACGCGGGGATCGACAGCTCCAACGTTCCCGGCGATGGTCGGGTGCTACTCCTGCCGGTTGACAGCGATCGCTCGGCGCGGTCGCTGCGAGCAGAGCTTCAAGCTGCGACTGGCAAGCGACTCGCCGTTCTGGTCACCGACAGCTTTGGCCGCGCCTGGAGGTCGGGTCAACTCGACGTCGCAATCGGCTGCGCCGGGATCGAGCCTTTGATCGACGAGCGAGGCGACATCGATCGTGACGGTCGAGAGATGAACGCGACGATCCAGGCCGTCGCCGACGAACTCGCGGCTGCCTCGGATCTTGCTCGCTCGAAGACCAGCGGCGAGCCCGTCGTGGTGATTCGCGGTCGCTCAGAGCTCGTGATCACGGGCGATGGACCTGGTGCTGCAGCGTCACTACGCGATCGCACACAGGATCTGTTCCGCTGACGCCGTAGTTGTTAATGGGTAAATACGCGCCAGTACCCGTTCGCAACTAACTAATTTGTGGTATTCACAGGTAGCGTTTTTGCTATTATGAATACCCGAAAGTAAGGCAATTAGGATTTTTCACCCATGGAACGGGCATTTTCTGGCATATTGACTGCAATCGATCTTGCGAGCGGATCAGTTTTCTCGGCGCTTGCCGCTTCTCCGCGCGCAGATCATCTCTCCCCCATCTGAGCAAACACTTTCACGCCAGCTCACCGCTGGATCGCGACGACCGATGACGAATACCGAATTCCCCAATACGCCAGAATACTCTGAAGCTGAGCAGGCTCAAGAAACCGCGCTGCTTGCCCCGGAGTCGGCGCGCAGCTTCTTCGACTTCAGCGAGGCCACCGCCACGGTGCTGGACCTGCTTGCGAAGCAGTTGCCCGACTGTGCAGTATTTGTCGCCTACCACGACGACGAAGCCAAGCTTCTGCGCATCGTCGACTTCCGCGGCCCAGACCTCTTCGGCATTCACAACGGTCAGACGCTCGCGCTGATGGACCGCCCCGGAAGCGCAGACAACCCGGACCCGGCCCCGGCGATCCTCGCCAGCCCCGATGTGAAGAACGCCGACAGCTTCGTCGGGATCCCACTCGAGATGGCCGATGGCAGCCACTTCGGCACGCTCTGCGCGATCTCAGACTCTGCAAAGCGCTTCCACCGCAACGAACTCGACCTGCTCACAGTCCTAGGCCGCGTTATCGTCAATGAACTCGACCGCGAGCGCCAGGAAGAAGCCTTTGAGCGCAAGCACGCCGACCTCGTCGAGCACGCGGAGAAACTGCGCAGCGATGCCTTCACCGACGCCCTGACCTGCGTTGCCAACCGACGCGGCTTCGAACGCGCCCTGGCACGCGAGTGGAAGCTCAGCAGGCGTGGAACCGTTGGCTCATACCTCGTGCTGATCGACCTGGACGGCTTCAAGGCCGTCAACGATCGCTTCGGCCACGCCGCGGGCGACCGTGTGCTCCAGCTCTGCGCCCAGGCTCTTCAAGAAGCCGCCCGCGGCACCGACGTGGTCGGGCGAATCGGCGGAGACGAATTCGCCGCGATTCTCGTCGGCTGCGAGAGCCAGGACGACGCCGTCGGCTACCGCGAGCGCGCCCACATCACGCTCGAGCGATACCTCAAGGGCGAAGACGCCCGCGTGAGTTTCTCGGCAGGCCATCAGGCCCTTGCCGAATCTTCTTCTCCGGTCCGCGCGATGGAGCTGGCCGATCAAGCGATGTACTGGCAGAAGCGCCAGCGCGCCGGTCGACTTCCGCGCGGCGCGGATCTGGCAAGCAAGATGGGGCGCGCTTCACGACGCGCAAACCCACCGGCTCCTACCGAGCCGGCCGCCTGACTAGGCCGCCTGCGCGGCAGGAGCGACTGGCAACGGGTACTCCCGGAGTCGCTTCAGGTAGAGCGTGTCGCGCTGAAACACTGGCCTGCCGGCGGCGTGACCAGCCGCGACAAGATCCACTGGATCGAGTCTCGAGCCATGCAGCGACCCCGCCGCCCTTGAAATCGACTCTTCCATCAAGGTGCCGCCAAGATCGTTGACTCCCCAGCGCAGCGCTTCGGTCGCAGTTTCCAATCCCATCTTCACCCAGCTCGCCTGAACGTTCGGGACGGTGCGGCCGAGCGCGAGCCGGAAAACCGCTGTGTGCTTGAGATTCTCTTCGCGCGTTATCTCAGCGATCCCGTGCGTGCGGCCGAGCAGTGTCTGGTACGGAATGAACGAGAGCGGCACGAACTCGGTGATCGCTGCGGGCGAATTGGCGAGCGATCGCTCCTGCAACTCGCGGATGACGCGCATATGTCGAGCGAGCTCCCACGGCTCCTCGATGTGTCCGAACATCACCGTGGATGTCGTGGGCACTCCAGCCGCGTGCGCGGCCTCGACGATCTCGACCCAACGCGCGGCCTGGAGCTTGTTCGGTGAGATCCTCCCGCGCACGTCGTCGTCGAGAACTTCGGCGGCAGTGCCGGGCGTCGATCCGAGGCCGAGCTCTTTCAGGTACTCGAAGACCTCACGCGGCGACTTGCTGGAGCGGTCGACCATGTTGGCGACCTCCATCGGCGAGTACGCGTGCAGGTGCAACTGAGGCGCGGCATCCTTTGAGACGGCGAGCCAGTTTCCGTAGTCGAGAAGCTCGTAATCCGGATGGATGCCGCCCTGCATGCACAGCTCGGTCGCGCCGAACTCGACTGCCTCGGCGATCTTCTCACGGAAGCTCGCCTCGTCGGCCTCGTAGGCGTCGGGGGAGCGGCGACTCTGGCCGAATCCGCAGAAGGCGCAGCCGACGGTGCAGATGTTCGTGAAGTTGATATTTCGGTTGACGATGAAGCTGACGTCATCGCCGACGATCTCCTCGCGCAGGCCGTCGGCTCTCGTACGGATTTCTTCGATCAAATCATCACGCGTTTCGCTGAAGAGCGCCGTGAGCTGAGCCTCGGTCAGCGCCTCCCCCTCGCCTGCGGCGGAGATTGCCTCGCGCACGAACGCTGGTTCTGCGAGCTCCGGGCGCTGGGCTCGGCGACGCTCGCCGCGCGGGATGAAGGACCAGAAGCGCTGCGTAATCGTGTCCATCACCGCGGGCGCGATCCAGTCGGGATTCGTGTATTGCGGGTAGACGCAGAGACGCTCTGCAAGAGCGACGTGATCGTCAGCCAGGCGGTCGCGCACCTGCGTGGGCGACGGAAACGGATGCTCGGGCGAGATGTGGTCGCCATTGGCCGAAAGGCCGCCAAGGTCGGTCGCGCCAGCTTCGACAAGCTCCGGCCACCAGTCAGCGAGGTTGGGCGGGATCTGGATGCCGACGTCGGGCATCATCTCGCGGGTCGCCCGCACAAGATCCTTCATGTCCTCGATCGACACGCTGCAGGCCCACTCGGGTAGCCGCGCATCGTCCGACGGGCCGCCACCTGGGGCCATGCCGGTGCGCCAGAGATCATCGGCGGCGTCGGTTGCGATCTCCCCCACGTCCAGGCCGTGATAGCGCGGGTGCGGCACGAAGTTCTGCAGGATGACCTCTTGGATGTGGCCGTGCTTCTCGTGCAGGTCGGCGATCGCCCGCAGGCTCGCGATCCGTTCATCGGGCGTCTCGCCGATTCCGACGAGGATCCCTGTCGTGTACGGCACTTTGAGCTCGCCGGCGAGCTCGATCGTGCGCAGCCGCTCGCGCGGGTGCTTGGTCGGCGAGCCCGCGTGGACGGTCCCCATAAGCCGCTCCGAAATCGATTCGAGCATCAGGCCCTGCGAGGCGTTGACCTCGCGCAGGCGCTCCATGTCGTGGCGTTCCATCACGCCGAGGTTCGTGTGCGGGAGGATCCCGCGCTCGAGCGCCCGCTCGCAGACCCACACCACGTAGTCAACGAAGTCGTCGTGGCCCAGCTCGTTCAGTTGAGCCATCACCTTGGGGTGCTCGTCCGGCGCTTCGCCGGTCAGGATCAGAAGTTCTTTGGCGCGGCGCTTCTCGGCGTCGTCGAGCAGCTTCTCAACTTCGTCTGGCGTTCGCAGGTGCGCCTGGTGGGTTGCGAAGGCGCAGTACTTGCAGTAGCAGCGGCACGTCCGCGACAACGAGATCGTGAAGTTTCGCGAATAGGTGACGCGGCGCATTGCGCCACCTTATCCACGGCTACTGGCCGGAAAGCTGTTCCTGCGGCTCGACGACCGAAATGTCAACGACCACGTGCTCGACGGGCAGGTGTGTCTTTCCCTGGATCTTCTCGACCACGCCCTTCTCGATCCAGTTCGAGCGACCCTCGGGATGAGTCGAGACGAGTACGCCGTCTGGCTCGTAAATCGTCACGGCGTCCTCGAACGCGCGTACGGGGTTGGCGTCGCCGACTTCGCCTTCGGCGTCGATCGCGCTCTCGTGAAGCAGGGCGATTGAGGCGTCGAGGCGCTCTTGGGCCTCTGCGCGAGGTTCGTCCACGTCCGAGAAGACGTACTTCAAGCGCGAACTGAGTGCCGGCGCGACAATGATCACGCGCCCTCCATCTGCGGTCAGCTCTCGGATGCGACCGTGCAGGCCTTTGCCGGCGATCGTTTCATTTGCGATCACGAGCAGTCGTTGGTATGCCATGCGTCTGCCCCTTTCGAGAAAAAGGCTCGTTGGATCCCCCTTCCGGACATTGTGCCGGAAGGGGACAACCCGTGCGGCAACGGGCTAAAGCGGTGACTGCTCCGACGGAGCCGGGGCCGGCTCGAGCACTTCGCCCTCTATGAAGAGGAAGTTGTAAAGCGTCGCGGCGAGCACTCCTGCTGCGATCGGTGCAATCAGGTAGACGAGGAAAAAGTCCTTGACCGGTCCAAATCCATTCGAATCCTTGGCGCCGAACAGTGCGTTTGCGACGTCAGGTCCGAACGCGCGAGCCGGGTTCAGCGCTGCTCCGGTCCATTGGCCGATGATCAAGACACCGAGAGCCAGCGAGAGTGCGATCGCCGCCGGCGCCCACTCCTTTGTTCCAGTTGGGTTTACCGCGGTGGCGACGACGGTCCAGACCAGAACGAAGACAAACAGCGCTTCAAGCGCGATCGCCGAGCCGACCGAGACGCCTTCGCTCACGCTCGGTGCGCCGAAGTTCACGAGCTGGCCCTGCTTGTTGAGCACGAGAGCCAGGAAGAAGGCCGCGAGCAGCGCTCCGACAATCTGGGCAACGATGTAGAGCATCGCGTGAGGCGCCTTGATCTTTCTGATTGACAAAAGAGCGATCGTGACGGCAGGGTTGAAGTGCCCACCGGATATCGCACCGAGCGTCTGGATTCCGAGAAAAAGACCGAGGAAATGCGCGAGCGCGATGAACGGGATGACGATGTTCGGCAATGGCGTCTCGGCTCCGGCGAGCGCGCCGCCGTAAAGCGTCGCCGCGCCGATGATCGAAATGACGAGTAGGAAAGTTCCTATGGTCTCGGCCAGATAGGCCTTGCCGATGTTTGGTTCATCCATGCTGAGCTCCTGGAAGTTGGGGTGAGGTGGGACGAGTAATCCCGCATATTCCCACTTGTGCCAGAAAGAAAAACGGCGGTCGCTAGGCGCGGGCCAGCCGAGTAATCAACTGGGCGCCTTCGCGCATCATGCGCGAGCGCGGAACCAAGAGATCGAAACCGGCGTCAAGCGCCGCTCGCCGGACGTCGTCATCGGTGTGTGCGTAGTACGCCAAAGTCGGAAGTTGAGCGTCGTCGGCGCGTACTTCGGCGAGCGCGACCTCGGGATTGGTCGAGCTGTCCGTGAGATCCACGATCGCCAGTGCCAACGCGGGATCGGGGGTCAGAACCGGTTCATATCCTGCCTCGCGAATCATCCCTTCGACCTTCGAGCCGAAAAGCAGGTCACCGCTGACGAGCCGAACGAGCGCCAATGGACCTAGAGGCTGCGGCGTTCGCGGAACTCGCGGCGAACGGCTTCGGGGCGGCCCCACATCTGGACCGTTTCTGCGCGGCCTTCGCGGATCTGCCGAACGATCATCTCGCCAGAGATTTCGTTCTGATCGAGCAGCCCGAGTGTGGCGTGCACAGCCTCAGGGGCAGCGCCGTGGCCGAAGCGGTGGGCGACGAGAATGTTGAAGTGCCAGTCGGCGCGCGAGTAGGGGCGGGCGTTGCACTGCGTCAGCAGCGTGGCGGCATCGACGTAGTTGTCCTCGTCGTCGATGCGCAGGTCGAATTCCAGATCGGTCCAATCGTCGGGAAGCGAATCGACGATTTCCTGGAATTCCGTTGCGAGGGCCATCGCTGCGATGTTATCCCCCGTCGAGCTGTAGGAGCTGCTCAGCGGTCACCTGGAGGGTCGTGTGCTCAACCTCGAACTCAGCCTTGAGCATCTTTTCGATAGCCCTTCGCGTGTCATCCACGACGCATGTGGCATCGACCGTTACGTGCGCGGCCAGCGCCGGGAAGCCCGAAGTAATGGACCAGATGTGCAGGTCATGCACCTCTCGCACGCCGGGCACGCGCGCGATCGCCATGCCCACGGCTTCCACGTCCATGCCCTCCGGGGCGCGCTCGAGCAAGACCTCGATCGGCTCGCGGATCAGGCGCCAGGAGGAGATCAGGATCAGCACTGAGATCAGGAGGCCAACGATCGGGTCAAGCTCGTTCCAGCCGGTCAGCACGATGCCCAGACCGGCGATCACAACGCCGAGCGAGCCGAGTGCGTCGGCGACCGAATGGCGCAGCACGCCTTCGAGATTGATGTCGCTGCGGTCGCCTCGCACAAGGACCCATGTGGCCACAGCATTGCCGAGGAGGCCGAGGCCACCGAAGAGAAACACGCCCAGGCCATCGATCTCGGGAGGCTCGGAAAAACGGCCAATGGCTTCGTACGCGATGTAGATCGAAATCGCGACTAGCGCGAGGCCGTTGATCAGCGCGGCAAGAATCTCCACGCGTCCGAGGCCGAACGTGCCGCGTCCACTCGCTGGCCTGGCTGCCACCTTGGCCGCGGCGATTCCGAGTGCGATCGCCAACACATCCGAGAGAACGTGCCCGGCGTCCGCGAGCAGCGCGAGCGAGCCCGTGAGCCACGCGCCGATGATTCCGAGCGCCAGCATGGCGATGTTGATGACCAGCGCCTGGACCATGCGGCGGGTGTTGTCCGTGCGCGATCCACCTCCATCTGAATGGGCATGGCCGTGCGAATGCGCGTGAGCGGGTCCGTGCATGCCCTTCAAATTATCGAGCGGGGTCGGCGGTCTCGATCGGGAGTACGATGTTGTTTCGATGAACACCGAACTAACAACCGGCTACCTGCGTGCGACGGACCCCGCAGTTCTCGTGCTGCGCGGCGACGACGCCGGCGAGTTCCTCAATGGCCAGGTGACCAACGATGTCGGGTCGCTGACCGATGGTGAATCCCGCTACGCGCTGCTGCTCACCCCCAAGGGCAAGATCCGCGCGGACATGCGAATCGCGCGTGACGGCGACGAGACCGTTGTCGTCACCAGCGGCGAGCACCTGCCGGTGATCCGCCACATGATCGATACGTACAGGATCGGCTATTTCTTCTCGACAACCGACGCCACCGGCGAGTATGCGCTTGTCCAGTTGATCGGCCCCGACGCCGTCCCTGCACTTGAACGCATCACGCTGCCGTTTGTCGAGCTTGAATCGCCGATGGGCGTGGATCTGCTCGTCGAGTCGGCCGAGGCGGCGGCATTGATCGACGAGCTGACGGCCCAGGGCATCGCTGAGTTCACGCCCGAGCAGCACGAGACGGCGCGCGTCGAGTACGGCGTGCCGGCATTCGGCAGCGAACTCAACGAGGACACCTTCCCCGCCGAAGCCTCACTCGAGAGCCGCGCGGTGAGCTTTGAGAAGGGTTGCTACGTTGGCCAGGAGACAGTCGCCCGCATGCACTGGAAGGGCAAGCCCAACCGTCATCTGCGCATCCTGCGTTCCGAGAAGCCCCTGACGCCGGGGGCCTCTGTGACGATGCCCGACGGTAAGGAGCTTGGAAATGTGGGCACGTCGACCGTCGCGACCACCGGTGAACCCATTGCTCTGGCGATTCTTCGCCGCGAGGCCGAGCCGGGTTTGGTCGTGAGAGCAGGCGGCATCGATGCAACGATCGTTGAGGTTCCGGAGCTGGCAAATGCAAAGCTCCGAATCAGACGGCCGGTCAGAGGTGTTTGATCTTTTGAGGATGCCGATACGTATTCATGCATGTACGCAATGGGTGGCCATCCGCCCAGTCGGCAAGTACGCTGTAAGTCAATCCCAGAACGGAGGTCCGACATGGCAGCAGTAAGCCAACAGCCCGTAGGCGCTGAGCTCGACCGACTCGAAGAGTCAGAAGCCAAGGCATGGCGCATTTACTCCAAGAGCCTTGAGGGCCTCAACGGAGACGCCTACAACGAGGCAGAGGACCGTTCATGGGAGCGCCTTCAGCGCAAACTCGGGCAGATCGCCTCACGCCGCGAAGAACTCGGCGCTTCTGGTCACACCCACAACACAACGGGCGGCCAGTCCTGAAATCTTTCCCCACCGTCATTGTCGTGGGCGCGCTGGCGGCGTCATCGACACTGACTGCGTGCGGTGGGAGTACTCCTTCTGCCACCGGGGCAAATCCCGGCGACGGCAAATTGATCTTCACCAACTCGTGCGGCTCGTGTCACACGCTCGGCGCTGCCGGAACCAACGGCAGCAACGGCCCAGTGCTGACATCGAGCGCGCTTACGGCAGCCGAGGTCTCGATGCAGGTCCTGCGCGGCGGCGGCGGAATGCCCTCGTTTGACGGCGATCTCACCGATCAACAGATCAAGGCCGTATCTGAGTTCGTCGCCGAGAACGACGGCTCCAACTAACTCGCCTTCTCCTAGAGTCCCTCTCGATGTTCGCCCGCCTGCGCGAGAAGACCAACGGCTTCACAGTCACGCCTGAGCAGTTCACGAAGATCGCCTTCGTTGGCGTGCTTATGCTCACGCTGATCGTTGCCACCGGCTCAGGCGTGCGCCTGACTGATTCTGGACTGGGCTGTCCGGACTGGCCGCGTTGTTACGGCAAGGCCTATCCCCCGGCCGACTTGAATTCGATCCTTGAATTCGGCAACCGGGTGCTTTCCGGGCTGGTCGGACTCGGGACGTTTCTCGTTGCTTTCGCGGCAATGCGTCGCAGGCCCTATCGGCGCGACCTGGCGCTGCTGGCCTGGTTCCTGCCGCTCGGCGCGATGATTCAGGCCGTGCTCGGCGCACTGAGCGTCGAGAGCGAGCTGAAGTACGAGTGGGTGATGGCGCACTTCACAGGTTCGATGATCATTGCAATCGCTGGCGTTGCGCTGATCTGGCGATCAATGCACGAGCCGGGTTCGCGCCCGCGCTCAGACGACAAGCTCGCCGTGTGGTCGATCCGCGGCTTGGTCGTATTCACGGCAGCTGCATGGATCAGCGGAATGGCGACCACCGCAGCTGGCCCCCACGCCGGAGGCAATCCCGGCGAGGTCGACCGCTGGGAGCCGCGTGGCGGCGACTCGCTCGAATGGGTCGTGCATCGCCACGGCCGAGTTGCGGACGTGCTCGGAATTCTTGCCGTAGGCGTCTGGCTGTTGCTCTGGCGCCGGAAGGCTTCGCGTGAGCTACGGCTCAACTCGACCATCTTTGTGGTGCTGGTTGGAATCCAGGGCCTGATCGGGTCGATCCAGTGGAATCAGCAACTGCCTGCCGAGCTCGTCTGGCTGCATGTGATCTTCGGAACGCTCTGCTGGATCTCGGCGCTGTGGTTCGCGTGCGTGGCGGGACGGCTCAGACCGGCAGACGAACGGGAAGAAGCCCCGTCCGACTACGAGAGAAAGCCACTCAGCGCGTCGTAAAGCAGAAAGACGTTCAGCGCCGAGATGATCGCGGCAACCACGCTGATCGCGATCGTCGTGATTCGACGGTTCACGAGATCGCCCATGACCATCTTGTCACGCGTGATGAGGATCAACGGGATCAGCGCGAACGGTATTCCGAAGGAGAGCACTATCTGCGAGTAGACCAGCGCCTCGGTCGTGTTCACGCCGAGTGCCAGAACTAAAAGTGCCGGAGCCATCGTGATCAGGCGGCGGATCGTCAGCGGGATTCGCCAGCCCATGAAGCCAGACATCACGACCTGGCCCGCGTATGTTCCGACGCTCGACGATGAAAAGCCCGACGCCATCAACGCGACACCAAAAGCGAGCGCTGCCCCCCCACCCACGAGCGTTCCGAGCTCACCGTGGATGCTGATCAGGTCATTGATTTGTTCAAGTCCCGGCACGTGAAACAGCGCAGCCGCGATGCAGAGCATCGAAAGATTGACGACGCCGGCGATGCCCAGGCCGACGAAACAGTCGAGTCGGTTGTACTTGAGCAGCGTGCGCATCTCGTGCTTGTTGCTCGGACGGATGCGGTTTTTCTGTAGGGCCGAGTGCAGGTAGACGACATGCGGCATTACCGTCGCACCAATGATGCCCACGGCAAGTGCGAGTGCGCCGGTACCGCTGAGACTGGGGATCACACCCTGGGCGATCGCTGGGTAGTCCTGATCCCCAGCTGCGAAGAACGTGTAGATGAAGCCCAGACCGATCAATGCGAGCAGCGCCATGATTGCCAGCTCGAACTTGCGGTATCCGCGTTGCTCGAGGGCGAGTATCCCGAAGGCTACGACCGCCGTGATCAGACCAGCTGGAAACAACCCGATACCGAAGATCAAATACAGCCCGATCGCGGCCCCGACAAACTCGGCAAGGTCAGTGGCCATGGCGACGATCTCGGCCTGCAGCCAGAGGAAGAAGTTGGTCTTCTTGCCGAAGCGTTCGTGGCAGAGCTCGGGCAGGCTGCGGCCCGTGAAGAGCCCGGCTTTTGACGTGAGGTACTGAACAAGGATCGCCATCAGATTGGCCATCAGGATCACCCAGACCAGCTGGTAACCGAACTGCGCCCCTGCCGCAAAGTTGGTGGCGAAATTGCCCGGATCGACGTACGCGACGGAGGCTACGAACGCGGGGCCAAGAATCGCCACCGTGCCTCGGATACGACCCTTGGAGAGCTTCTCCGAGAGCACGCTGTTGGGATCCAGTGCCAACGAATCGGCGAGCCCGAGACCGGGCGCTTCTGGCTCGACTGATGGTTCTCTCAAGTTCATATCGTGGCTTATCTAATACAAAAGTTTGGCATACCTAGAAATTAGGCAGGGCACATGTATGATCGCGTTGTGTCCACCGAGGTTCAGCACCGCTCTCCAGCCGTCGAGGACTACCTCAAGGCGATCTACTCGCTGACCGTCGCCAGCGAAACCGCTTCAACAAACGATGTCGCGGCGCGGTTGGGCGTCTCTACGGGATCGGTTTCGGCAATGATCAGCAAGCTTGCCGACGAAGAACTGGTCACGCACGAGCCGTACCGAGGTGCCGGACTGACCGAGGAAGGACGCCAGATCGCACTGCGCGTAGTGCGCAGGCACCGCCTGATCGAGCTCTTTCTCGCCAGCTCACTTGAGATGCCCTGGGAGGACCTCCACGACGAGGCTGAGATCCTCGAGCACGCTATGTCCGACCGTCTGATCGACCTGATCGCTAAGCGACTCGGCGACCCGCAGTTCGATCCCCATGGCGACCCTATCCCCTCTCAAAATCTGACGATCGAGTTGCGCCCGACGATCAGCCTTGCCTCACTCAACCCGGGAGCCGAGGCGATCTTCGTCCGCGTCTCGGACTCTGACCCAGATATGTTGCGATTCCTTTCGGCTCAGGGCATCAGCATCGGCGACCGCGTTGAAATGATCGGAAAGCAGCCATTCGGCGGTCCGTTGATCGTGCGCATTGCCGGCGGCGAGCATTCTCTCGGACTGACGCTTGCTCGTGCCATGCATGTCTCCGTGGACGGCTGAAATGGCCGCTGATTTCGTCCCGGCCGCCGGACGGGCGTCGCTGACCCGCTTTTACGACACGGCGATTGCCATGCTCGCCCGTGAACACCTACTTCGCGGCGGCGTTGTCAGAGAGATTCGCTCGGCGACCGATCGGATTCATGCGCCCCGCGTCCTCGAGCTTGGCTGCGGAACCGGCTCGCTCTCAATTGCTCTCGCGGAGGACTTGAACGATGCGACGGTTACCGGTGTTGAATTGGATCCCCTTGCGCTGTCGATCGCGCAGCGCAAGCCTGGTGCGGGGCAAGTTGAGTGGCTGGAGGGAAACGTCTTGCACGACCCCCCCTCGCCCGGAACCTGGGACTGCGTCGTGATTTCCTTGGTACTCCACCACTTGAAGCCTGCAGACCAACCCACTGCAATCTCGCAGGCGCTGGTCGCGTTGCGCCCGGGAGGCACGCTTCATGTCGTTGACTTCGCGCCGCCCGCAAACAGGGTCGCGCGAATTGGCTGGCCGATTCTGCAACGCATCGACGGCGTCGAGAACACCACGCCGCTGGGGGAAGGCGCGCTCCCGTCGATGATCGACCGATCCGGGTTTGTGAATCGAACTCTTGTACAGCGTTACAACACGATCTTCGGCACCAACGAGCAGTACCGCGCTACGGCTGGTTGAGATCCTGCTGGGCGCTCGCGCGCTCGGGTCCGACTTCGACGAGCTCCCCCTCAGATGCACTCTTGTCGGCCGAGATCGAGAGTTCGCCCGGCTTGAGCGTCTGCTTGAAGTTGAAGGTCTGTCCGCTGCCGACCGAAACCTCGCGGTCGAACTGCTCGCTTGAGAAGAGAACATTCTGGGTCACGCCGGTTTGATTGGTGATGACGAACCGCGTCGGGCCGGCGCCAAATGGATTCGGCGAGAGCGCGATTGCGTCCTCGGCGACGATCACCGAAACGCTCAGCGTTGCTGGCGGCTTGGGATCGTTCGGGTAGCTCTCGGTGCCGCAGCCGGTGAAGGCCAGCACCGCTGCGAGCACCGCGATCGCCCCCACGATTGTTTTGAGCATCCTTCGCACCGCGGTGAAGGTTACCGTCGCCCGCAGAGCGATACGATTCGCGCCGAGTTTCCAGTCCCAAGACACTGTCAAAACGACACCCCAGAGAAAGCGCCATGCCTGTACTTGAAGCAACTGACGTAGATCTCCAGACAAGACTCGCCGACGACTCCCAGCCGCTCGGCGAACTGCCCACCTCGATGCTCGCCTGGGTCATCCGCGAGGACCGCTTCGGCGAGCCCAAGGATGCGATCAAGCTTGAAGAGATCGAGTGCCCTGAGCCCGGTCCGTTTGAGGTCGTCGTGAAGACGATGGCCGCTGGCGTCAACTTCAACAACGTCTGGGCCTCGCGCGGCGAGCCGGTAAGCCCCTTCCGCTACCACCCGGAGGACCACCACATCGGCGGATCCGACGCGTCGGGGATCGTCTGGAAGGTCGGCGAGGGCGTCACGCGCTGGAAGCCCGGTGACGAAGTCGTCGTCCACTGCAACCAGGCCAGCTACGAAGACGTCGAGGTCCACGGCCTCGACCCGCTCGCAGCTCCGAGCCAGCAGATCTGGGCCTACGAGACCACGTGGGGCAGCTTCGCGCAGTACTTCAAGGTGCAGGCGCAGCAGCTCCTGGCCAAGCCCAAGAGCCTCTCCTGGGACGAAGCCGCAAGTTACGGCCTCACATACTTCACCGCATACCGCATGCTGATGAACCGCGCCGAGCTTCAGGCCGGCCACAAGGTTCTGATCTGGGGCGCAGCGGGTGGCCTCGGAGTCTTCGCAACGCAGCTGGTCAAGATGGCCGGCGGAAAGAGCGTCGGCGTGGTCAGCAGCGACGAGAAGGGCGAGCTGATCATGAAGCTCGGTGCCGAGGGCTACATCAACCGCAACGACTACGGATTCGCGCGCAAGGGCGGCGAGACCCCCGAAGAAGAGAAAGCGCGCTTCAAGGAGTCACGTCGCTTCGGCAAGGCCGTCGGCGAGATTCTCGGCGGCGAGCCAGACATCGTTTTCGAGCACGTCGGCAAGCAGACCTTCCCGACCAGCGTGCTGACTGTCAAGCCATTCGGCAAAGTAGTGATCTGCGGTGCGACCAGCGGATTCAATCTCGACTTCGACGTCCGCTACCTGTGGATGCGCCAGAAGGAGATCCTCGGCAGCCACTTCGCGAACGCCTGGGAGGCCCACAAGGCCAACCAGCTGATCGAAGATGGTCAGATCAGCCCCGTGCTCTGGAAGACGATGGGCTTCGAAGACGTGCCGAATGCTCACCAGATGTTGAGCGACAATGAACACCTTGGAAAAATTGCAATCCTCGTGGGAGCGACCGAAGAAGGCCAGGGAATTACGGCCGAAGGTCCCCGCGCGATTCGCGCAGAAGTTGGAGGCTGAACAAGATGGCCAAAGCAGTAGAAGTCGCGTGGAACCTCACGCCGTTCCGCAGTGATGAGTTCTGCGACATTCTCAAGCCCTACGCCGAACGCGTGATCAACTACGGCGCCACCGGCTTTCTTGTCGTGCGCCAGGCAGACGACGAACTGATCGTCAAGCAGTACGCCTGGTTCGAGAAGAAAGAGGACTGGGACCGTTACTGGAACTCCGAGCTGATGCAGGAGTGCCGAGCAAAGCTGCTCAGTCACTACGCCGTGCCGGTTCTGTACACGTGGCAGGAAGTCGTCACGTTCAACAAGTTCCCCGACGAAGCAGAAGTGCCAGTCGAAGTAGAGGCGTAGATCACCATGGCGACGAGGAACGGCGAGAGCGGCAAATCACCAATGCTCTTGCTGCATGGGTTCACCGGCACGCCGGTGATGTGGGATCCAGTCCTCCCATATCTCGAGATGCACCACGAGTGCGTCGCCATCAATCTGCCTGGGCACCACGGCGGTCCGCCGTTCACAGATCCGAAAGACCACATCGCCAACGCATTCGTCGATGTTGTTGAGGAACAGATGGACGCGCTTGGGTGGGACCGCGCGCACATCGTCGGAAACTCGCTCGGCGGCTGGCTTGCGCTTCTGCTCGCGGAACGCAAGCGCGCCCTGACGACGGTGGCGATCGCCCCCGCCGGCGGTTGGAAGCTGCATTCCGCCGAGACGAGCCGTGCAATTCGCCTGTTCAAGCAGATGCATTACAGCGCGACGATTTTTGAGCCCATTGCCCTCGAGCTTGCAAAGCGGCCGCGAGGGCGCAAGCTCACGATGCGCGACGGAATGGCATTTCCCGAGCGACTCCCGGGCCCCCTGGCGAAAGAGTGGATTCGCGCGATCGTTGACACCCCGGCTTGGAAGCTTCTGCTCGAACACTCTCCCGGTGTCAACGCCCCCACCACGATGGACGGCCTCGAAGGCCCCGTGCGGATCGCCTGGGGCACCAAGGACCGCATCCTGCCGTTCAAGCGCTACTCGCCCGGCTGGAAGGCCGTACTGCCCGACGCCGACTGGGTGACGCTCGACGGCATGGGCCACGTGCCGATGTCAGACGACCCCTCGCTGATCGCGTCGACGATCCTCGAGGTGAGCACTGCCCACCCGAGCGAAGTCGTAGAGCCTGACTAACGCGCGTTAGCTCTGCGCGAGCGGAGCCATCGTCAGACCGGAGTCTGCGAGTTGCTCCCAGTAGAGCTCGGCGATCTCGAGCTGGCCCGACCAGACCGTCGCGCGGCCAGCGTTGTGGATCTCGTCGGCGAACTCGTAGCCGCGACCCATCGTGACGCCCGGCAGCGTGCGCGAGAGCATCATCGCCACGCCATCGAAGGTGTTGTGGTCGTCGTTCTTGACGATGATGTGCCAGAGGCCACCGAGCCCGGAGCCGGGGCCCCGAGTTATTGGTTTTTCAATCGTCTCGCTGCTCATCGGAATTATTTTAGGCGGAAGCTTCGGCTTCTGCAGCGGCTTTTTTCAGCCAGTAGCGCTCGAGGCCCGCGTAGTTGTGATCGACCGGCAGCGCGCCGACCATCGATTCGGCCACGTCTGGCGGCACGGCCTCGAGCTTGCGCTCGAAGTCGAGCATGAAGTCCTCCATGCTGCCGTTTCTCGCGAGCTCTGCCAGGCGGCGGAGTTCCTGCTTTGCGGCGGCGATCGCGTCGAGCACGTCGGGCACGCGGCCAAAGTGCGTGAGGCCGAGAGTTGACGGGACCGGGTCGTGCTCGGCGAGCTTGTCGAGCGACGCGAGCCAGGCCTCGATGTCCACCTCTGGGGGCGGCGTCGAGACCACGCGCAGGTCAAAGCCGTGGATCGTCTGACCGACAAGGTCGCCGACGATCGCGTACTCGGTCTCCTGGTGGAAGAAGGCCATGTGGTGGCCAGAGTGACCGGGCGTGTGGATCGCCTCGAACCCCTCCACCACGTCACCGTCTGCGATCGCGTGGATGTTTTCCTCGGGGACCGGGATGATCTCACCCCATTTGGCCATGTCGTCGCCATAGATCCGCGTTGCGCTCGCGATCAGTCGCGTCGGATCGACCATGTGCGGCAGGCCGACCTCGTGAATGTAGACCTGAAGCTCGGGGTAGTGCTCGACCAGGCGGCCGGTGCCGCCGGCGTGATCGAGGTGCACGTGGGTGAGCAACACGGTCGTCGGAACGCGGTCGCCGAGCGCACTGATCACGTGCTCAATCGACGACTCGGGGCCGGGATCGATCAGCACGTCTTCGTAGCGGTGGCAGGCGATCGAGCGCTCGATGCCCTGGAAGCGTGTGTCAATAATTTCGAAACTCATATGAGCGCCACACTATCGGCGGGCGTCAATGCCTGGCGGAGGTCGGCGAGCGGTCGATCAGTCGAGCCAGCGCATCAACCACTTGGTGGGGATTCTTGATCGGCAGTTGATGGTCGCCTTCGATCTCAGTGATCGTCGTGTCCGGCAGGGCCTCGGCGAGTCGCCGGCCGTTCTTCAGGCCTACCGTCTGGTCTTGGCGGCCGTGCAGAATCAGCGATGGTGCGGTGATTTTCCCGAGATTGCGAGTGACCGTGCGCTCGGTGTCGTTGAAGATCTGGCGGTCGTTCATCAGCGCGCGGACGCTGGTGTGACGCGCCAACACGGACACAGCGATATTTCGTTCGGCGGCGTGCTCCGGACCGGGGCCGTAGGCAAATAGGGCGCCCTGGGTTGACGCGAACTTACGGACGATCCGCAGGAAGATGAGGTCAAGCACTTGGGCGAGCCCCGGGCGTTCAAGCGCTGCGATCAACTTCGCCTGCTTTACCCGCTGCTCGCCAACGCGGGTCCCGCCGGCGGCCGGCGCCAGCAGCAGCATCGACTCAACGAAGGCTGGCTTGCGAATCGCGAGTCCGAGCGTTGCCAGTCCGCCGAAAGAATGCCCCACCACCACGGCGCGCTCCACGCCCAGCGTTCCGGCTGCCTCGACGATCGCGTCCAGCTGTTTGCTGAACTCCTGCGGCTTGCCCTCTGACCAGGCGTAGCCCGGGCGGTCAAACGCGATCGTGTGGCGACCTTTCAGCTCCGCACGCACGCGGTCGAAGTCACGGCAGCTTCCGGGCATTCCGTGGATGAAGACGATCGGAGTCCCGTCCCCCACCGTCTCCACATAGTGGATCGGCCCGTGTGCCGTCTCGATGATGCCACCTGCGCCGTCGGGCCGTCGCGGCAGCCGACCGAGCACGAGATTGAGGACGGCAAGTGCGCCGAAGAGCGCTGCGATTAAGTAGAGGGCGAGCATCGATACGGATCGAGGGTACGTACGGGCCAGGAAGACCCGCGGTTCAGCGAGCTGCCGAGTTAATCGCGCGCGCCACCTGGGTTGGGTGTACCCAGGTCTGCATGTGTCCGCCTGAGAGCGGGATGTACTTTGCGTTTGGAAGCTGGCCAGCCATCTGTTCCACGGCCGAGGTTGGCACGAGCTGATCGTCGGTGCCCTGGATCACCCATGCCGGCGTGCGAGTCGCGCTGTACTTTGCCGCGAGCTGATCCACCACACCGCCGTAGTCGAGCTCCTCATCCGCGAACGTCTTGAGATCGCTGGATTTGAGGCTCACGGCCTTGAGTTGCTTTTCGTAGTCGGGGTTGATCGGGTCCGGCTCGAACGCCTTCTTGACCTGCGGGTCTGCGCTTGCGCTGAGCACCGCCTGGCTGAAGGTCGCGTATGCGAGCGGCTGAATGACCGGTAGTTGCATCACTTTTACAAACTGCGCCTGCAGCTTGTCGAAGGCGCTTCCGCCGTTTGGTTCTACGCCGGGATCGACCGCGACGATTGCTTTTGTCTCGCGCGGGTACTTCTGCGCATAGGCGATGGCAAGCGCACCACCGTATGAGTGTCCCGCGATCACCGGCCTGTCGAGCTTGAGCTTCTTCGTCAAGGCATGGATCGCGCTGACCTGATCATTGAAGTCGATGTACCCGCCGCTTGAGTAGCCGTAGCCCGGCCGGTCAATCGCGATCGTGCGTCGGCCGGAAAGCTTCTGTTGAACGTACGCCCAATCGAGATATGTGCCCGGGTGACCGTGGATCATCACGACTGCCGGCTCGCGGCCCGGCGTCTCGACGTAGTTGAAGTTCACGCCCTCGGTCATCGCGTACTTGCTGCCCGCGGGCGCGGGCGGCTCGGACGGCAGCCTGCCCCACGTCCAGTTGACCGCGACGATCGCGACGACCACGGCAAAGATGAATTTGCGCTTCATGTGAGATCCTTCATGCGGCGGCAGCCTACCGCCGCATGGGGTGACGAAACGGCGCGCCTGCTGGCCGATTGATTTGCCGCCCCGTACAATTTGTTACATGAGCAACCACCGTCTCCCCCAGCCGGACCGCCCGTGGGTCATGAGGACCTACAGCGGCCACAGCAACGCCAAGAAGTCGAACGAGCTGTACCGCAAGAACATCGCCAAGGGCCAGACCGGCCTTTCGATCGCCTTTGACCTGCCGACGCAGACTGGCTACGACGCGGACGACGAGCTTTCCAAGGGCGAAGTGGGCAAGGTCGGTGTGTCGGTTGCGCACAAGCACGACATGCACACGCTGCTCGACGGCATCCCGCTGGGCGAGATGAACACCTCGATGACGATCAACGCGACTGCGATGTGGCTGCTCAGTCTTTACATCGCGACCGCCGATGAGAACGGCGTCGATCAGGCGGATCTTTCTGGCACGACCCAGAACGACATCCTGAAGGAATACCTCTCGCGCGGCACCTACGCCTTCCCGCCCGCGCCCTCGATGCGCCTGATCGCCGACATGGTCAGCCACACCGTCAACCACGTGCCCAAGTGGAACCCGATCAACATCTGCAGCTACCACCTGCAAGAGGCCGGCGCCACCCCGGTCCAGGAGATCGCTTACTCAATGTCCAACGCGATCGCCGTGCTTGACGCGGTCAAGGAACGCGGACAGGTCTCTGACGAGGACTTCCCGAAGGTCTTCGGTCGCATCAGCTTCTTTGTCAACGCCGGCATCCGCTTTGTAGAAGAGCACGCCAAGCTGCGCGCGATGAACAAGCTGTGGTCCGAGCTCGCCGACAAGTACGGCGTCGAGGACGAGAAGCTGCGCCGCTTCCGTTACGGCGTGCAGGTCAACTCCTTGGGTCTCACCGAAGCCCAGCCCGAAAACAACATCCAGCGCATCGTGCTTGAGGCGCTGGCCGTGACAATCGGTCGCGACGCCCGCGCCCGCGCGCTGCAGCTGCCGGCATGGAACGAGGCGCTTGGACTGCCGCGTGCATGGGATCAGCAGTGGGCGCTGCGCATTCAGCAGGTCCTGGCATTTGAGACCGACATCCTTGACTACCCGGACATCTTCGAGGGATCGATTGTCATGGACGGCCTGGTGGACGAGCTCGTTGAGGGCGCGAAGGCCGAGATGGCGATCGTTGACGAACACGGCGGAGCAGTCGAAGCCGTGCCGTACATGAAGTCCGCGCTGGTCGAGAGCCACAGCCGCCGCGTCAGCGCGATCGAGAACCACGACCTCACCGTCGTTGGCCAGAACAAATTCACCACGACCGAAGAATCGCCGCTCACCGCTGACGCCGAGGGCGGAATCATGGTCATCGACCCCGAGGTCGAGCGCGAGCTGATCGAGTCCGTCGAGAAGTGGCGCGACGAGCGCGACCAGGCGGCAGTGGACAAGGCGCTTGCCGATCTTGCCGCAGCTGCTGCAGACGAATCCGTGAACCTCATGCCGTTCTCGATCGCCGCCGCGAAGGCAGGCGCAACGACCGGCGAGTGGTCATCGACCCTGCGTGACGTCTTCGGCGCCTACCGCGGGCCGACAGGAATCGGCGACGCAACGATGCACGGCGACAACGAGTCCCTCGAGGCCCTGCGCGAACGCGTTGAGGAAGTCTCAGAGACCCTCGGCCGCCGCCTGAAGATTCTCGTCGGCAAGCCCGGTCTTGACGGCCACAGCAACGGAGCCGAGCAGATCGCCGTTCGCGCACGCGACGTGGGCATGGACGTGGTCTACGAGGGAATCCGCCTTACGCCGTCGCAGATTGCGACCAGCGCGGTCCAGGAGGGCGTCCACGTGGTCGGCCTCTCGATCCTCTCTGGTTCGCACCGCGAGCTGATCCCGGCCGTGATCGAGAACCTGCGCGATTCAGGTGTTGAAGTGCCGGTCGTCTGCGGCGGGATCATTCCCGACCACGACGTCCAGCCGCTGCTCGACGCGGGCGTGGCGCGTGTCTACACCCCGAAGGACTTCGAGCTCAACCGCATCATGGGCGACATCATCGAGCTGGTGGCTGAGCGCGCTGGCCAGCCGGCGACTGCCGCCGTCTGATCCGCTCAGCCCTACGTCCGCCGCCAGGCGTATCTTGGAGGCAAATGACTAAGAACCAATCTGCGTTTATTGATGACTTGTCCGACGCTCTAGCTGAGGCAAAAACTCAGCTGAAGAGCACCGCGAAGCTCCTAAAAGCACGCGGAGAGAGCTCAACGGCCAATGAGCTCACGGACATCGAGCAGACGCTCGTCAACGCGGAAATCACGATCTCAAAGAAGTTTCCCGCAATTAGCGAAATCGTATCCGGCCCGGCGGAAAAGACGTCGTAGTCTGCGGCCGATGACGGGCGCGGAGAAATGGACGGCGGTTCAAAAGCTGCTTGACAGCATCGGTTTTGCCGCCGATCGCGCTCGAAGCGCGGCACGTGAGGCGAGGGAGACTGGCGATTCCTCGGCGGCTGAAGAGTTCGAACGTCTCGACGCGGAACTCACCGAGGCTTGGATCCTGGCTGAGCGGAAGCTTGTACTCGAGGGGCAAGGCACGCAGATTGAGCTCCCACCAGAGCAGCTGACGCTCGGTTAGCTATTCCGACTCGTCATGAGCGGCGTTCGGCGGTTTCCGCTCGCTGTCGCTCGGAGTCGGAAACTCAGATGCTGAAATCGTCTCGCCGCCGACAACGGCGACCAGGAGGCGATCCAATTCGTCGCTCATTTCTACAGTGCCCTCAAGTGTCCAAATCAGTTCGAGTAACTCGTTGCTGAACGATTCCGGCCAAATAGTCGGACGCAGCTCGTCCAGTGGCGAAGATTTTCGACCAGCGCCCTTCTTCATTCGGTAACCGAGCCACGAGCGGATGACTTTGAATCCGGATACCTCGAAATTCCACACCTCCGCCGATACGGGGCCGAACCGGCCTTGGCCGACGAGAATTTCGCCGCTCGACTCTTCGTAAGAGAAGTCCTCGGGAAAATCCTCCGCAGTCGAACCTATCCCGGCGATCGAGCGTGCGATTCCTTGTCCTACCTCCCCCGCCTTTTTGCCGGACGGAACGAAACGTTCGCCGAACGTATGAATCCACATGAGCTTCCGTCCGGCTTCGAGCACTTCCGAGAAGAGCCGAGGGTCCGCAGTGATGGGAATGTGTGGTCCCGGCAGTTCCAATTCCTCCACGAAGCGTGCAGTGAAGCTCGGTGCTTGAAGAATTGCGTAGGTGTAGAGGAAAAGCTCCTCAGGCCCAATCGTCATCGCTAAACATTTTTCTAACTGTTCCAACACTCCAGCAGCGACGTTCGGATCCCGTGCCAACTTGTCACGCCACAAAGGAATCACATCCTTCGCGCCACGACCGCAGAATGCGTCTAGATCCGGTATTAGATGGGTCGCGACCGCTGCGGGACCGCTCCCCAATGGTTTCGTCAACAAGCTCGTCATATAGAGCTGGCGGGGACCATGCGATCGCCAAAGCGGTGGCCGCAAGTAGTCGCCAAGTCGATTATCAGCAAAAGCATGTTGGCGATCGAACGACCGGTACAAGATTTCGGCGATGCGTGGGGCAGCAGATCCCTCATCCAGTTCGAAAACTGGAGTGGTCGTCTGGCTTCCGTCCAACGTGGGATACTTGCGCGCGATCTTTCTGTCCCGGGACTCTCTGAATAGAACTGCGCGATCTTCGGCGCTCGAGGACACGAGCGACTCCCAGCGGCGTTCAAGCGCGGACTTTTCGGCAGAGATTGGCCAGGTCCGTTTGTATTGCATTCCCGAGTGTTGCCATGGAAACAAGTCGGTGAGTTTGGGCCACTCGCGATATCTCGCGCCGCCATCGCTGAGCGGAAGCATTGGATCCTCCCAACCCTCCAAGCAGGTCTGCCATTCGATCGAGCCGAGACCTTCGATCTCCAGCAGGGCGGCATACTTCTCCTCCCGAGTCCCGTCGATGCGCGCATAGCGAACGGCTGCCGGCAGCGACTCTTGTGGTTCACCGGTGCGAATGCCGATCCCAATAGCCACCGGCGTCTGGATGTCGAATACATTCTCGCTCTTCCGCGCGCCGATGCCGTCGCCGCCGAGGTCAAGCACGAATAGCTCATCGAACTCCTGGCGCATATGGCTTCGCATGCCAGCGAAACCCGGCCCTCTGAGATATGAAGAAGCGGTGATGAAGGCGACCACGCCTTTCGCAGGCGGGTTTTCGAATACCTTCCACGTCGCCCAGCGCCAAAAGTAGACGTAAAGGTTGTAAAGGTTCTTGACGTGAACGCGGGTCTGCCCCAGCTTTGGTTGACATCTGATGTGTGAGGATTTCCCCTCACCGAAAGGATGTTCCAAATGGCAAAGCAGTATCCGAAAGAGTTCCGCGATGACGTCGTCGCCGTGGCTCGCAGAAGGCAGGCCCCGATCAA